>JAITEK010000068.1 GCA_031282085.1 Coriobacteriales bacterium | reverse complement strand
CCCGCACTCCCTGTACCCCCCGCGCCCTCCGGGGCCCCCGCGCCCATCCGGCTTGAGTTGCCTGTTGAGCGCGTTGCCTTGGAAGAACTGCGCGTAGGGGATGCGGTTGCGTTGTACGGCACCATCTACACGATGCGCGACGCCGGGCACCGACGCGCCCTCGAATATCTCAACGAGCACGGTGAGCTGCCCTTCGGCCTTGCGGGGCAGGCGCTGTTCTACGCAGGGCCAACGCCCGCAGCTGCAGGCCGTCCTTTCGGCGCGATAGGGCCAACAACGGCCTCTCGTATGGATTTTGCAACGCCGCAACTGTTGGGCGCTGGTATCACGGTTATGTTGGGCAAAGGCCCGCGTTCGCCGACGGTCGTGGAGGCCTGTGCGCGGACGCAAAGCGTCTATCTCGCCACAACGGGCGGCGCGGCTGCCTATCTCGCGGGCTTTGTGACTGCCGCTGAGCCTGTCGCCTGGGAGGACCTCGGCACCGAATCCCTCCAAAAACTCGCCCTCAACGGCCTCCCTGCCTTTGTCGCTATAGACACCCAGGGCGCCGACCTCTACCAACGCGTATAACAGTGTCGCGCGCAATGCGCGTTCCCGATGCGGAGTGCGGGGAGTCTTTGCGTTGGTCAACAGGCCAACGCGACCCCACGCCGCAAGCGTGCCGCACGCCGCATGACAAAACACTCGCGTCAGCCCTGCAAAAAGCCGGGGGAAGCCCTATCATGGGATGATGCAGAAAACAGCGCACAATACACCGGGAGTGTTCATCACCTTTGAGGGAGGAGAGGGGGTCGGCAAGTCGACTCACATCCTCCTGCTCGCCCTGCGCCTTGAGGCGGCGGGTGTTGAGGTGTTGCGGCTGCGCGAGCCAGGCGGAACGCGCATCGGCGAGGCGATACGACAGATACTGCTCGACCCCACAAACGGCGAGATGGATGATGTGAGCGAGCTGCTGCTCTACGAGGCCGCTCGCGCCCAGCTTGTCGCTCAGATAATCGAGCCGGCCCTCGCGCGCGGCGTGACCGTGCTCTGCGACCGCTTCACGGATTCCACGCTGGCGTATCAGGGGGTTGCGCGCGGTCTTGGCCTTGAGCCCGTTGAGCGCGCCAACTACCTTGGCAGCAAGGGACTGGTCCCGCGGCGCACCATCATCCTCACCCATGATCCCCGTGAGGCCCTCGAGCGCGCAACGGAGGAGGGCGCCGACCGGCTGGAGGCCGAGGGGCTGGCTTTTCACACACGCGTGCTGGAGGGCTTCACGCGGATAGCCGAGCGCGACCCCGAGCGCGTGCGTCTCGTGCAAAGCCGCGAGCACCGCGCCGAGACCGCCGAGGCGATCTTCGCCGAACTCGCCGACCTGTTTCCCGAGGCGGCGGGTCGGGATTTTGCCATCACCCAGGAGCTCATCGACCAAGTGAGGGAGACGCACGACTGATGGACGCCCAGCCCTCTGCCGCCGCTGCGCAGGCAAAAGCCCCCTCGCTCACTATCAAGCCCCCCTTTGATACCCTGGTGGGTCAGCCGCTGGTTGCGCGCTTCTTTACCTCGGCGATCGAGAGCCGCGTCATAAACCACGCCTACCTGTTCGTCGGGCCGATCGGCTCGGGCAAAACCGACGCGGCGCGGGCGCTGGCCAAGGCGCTCGTCTGCAAGAACGGCGGCTGTGGCTCCTGCGACGACTGCATCCGCGTGACGCGGGCCACGCATCCCGACGTAAAGGTCATCGAACCCGAGGGCGCAAATAGCTATATAAATGAGCAAATACGCGAGCTTATCCACGACACCAATCTCGCACCGATTCGTGCGCGGCACAAGGTCTACCTCATCACGCGCGCCGACCTGCTGAGCGGCTCAGGCGCCAATGCCTTCCTCAAGACGCTCGAGGAGCCGCCCGTCCGCGTGACCTTCATCCTGCTGGCGCGCACACGCGAGAGCGTGCTCGAGACCATCCTCTCTCGCTGCCAGGTCGTTGCGTTTCGCTTCGTCCCCGAGGTGGAGGCCGTCCCCCTGCTCATGGATGAGAGCGCCACAACGCTCAAAGACGCCCGCATCGCGCTGGCAACGGCGGGCGGCTCCGTGTACCGCGCGCGCGCCTTCCTCCGCTCGCCCTCGCGGCGCGACAGCCGCCTCAAAGTGCTTGAGGCCGTTGAGCGCCTGCCCCAGGCCGACCCGCTGGAATTGCTTGAGAGCGCCCGCGCCCTGCTCATCTCCCTCAAACAACCCCTCGACGAGCTCAAGCTCGAGCAGGAACGACAGCTGGTAGAGGGCAAGGAGTACCTCAGCAAAGGGGCGCTCACGGCGCTTGAGCAGCGGCAGAAGCGCGCCCTCACGAGTCGGGAACGTGAGACGCTGGTTGAGGCGTTCGGCGCCATACGCTCATGGCTGCGCGACTGTCTGCTGGTGCGCATCGGGCGCCAGGACGACCTCGTCAACACCGATTTCCACTACAACATCCTCAAAATCGCTCTGAACACCGATGAGGCGGCGCTTGTACGGGCTTTGCGCGCTGTTGATGAAGCGGAGCGGCGGATACACTATAATGTATCAGTGCAATCCCTGATCGAAGCTCTGTTGTTCACCCTGCGCGATGAACTGAGCGGAGCTGGGCATAAACTCTCAACCGGCGGTGCCCTCGGCGCCGCGGTTCACTGAAAGGATAGTAGACAACGATGTCCGAACAGCAAACCGTTGTAGCGGTACGGTTGCGCTATAACCCCAAGATATTCTGGTTCGACCCTGCGCTCTCGACCTACGCGGAGGGCGACCATGTTCTCGTGGACACCGAGCGTGGGCGCGAGATCGGCCTGGTGGTCGACCCAGCCGTTGTAGTCACCAGCAAACAGATCAAGGACCTCAGAAGTCCTCTCAAACCCGTTATCCGCGCCCTGGATGAGAACGACTTCAACCGCATCGACGAGCTCGACGCCAAAGGCCGCGAGGCGATGCCCGTCTTCCGCGAGCTCATCGAGAAGCACGGGCTGGACATGAAGCCCGTCTCCGTGGACTTCCTGTTCTCGGGGGACAAGGCGGTGTTCTACTTCTCAAACGAGGAGCGGGTCGACTTCCGCGAGTTGGTCCGCGAGCTCGCTTCGCGCTTCCACACTCGCGTTGACATGCGGCAGATTGGGGTGCGTGACGAGGCGCGCATACTCGGCGGCCTTGCCCATTGCGGCGAGGAGCTGTGTTGCGCACGGCTCGGCGGGGAGTTCCAGCCGGTCTCCATCCGCATGGCAAAGGAGCAGGACCTGCCCCTCAACCCCTCAAAGATCTCCGGCGCCTGCGGGCGGCTCATGTGCTGTCTGCGCTATGAGTTCGAGGCGTACAAGGACTTCAAAAGCCGCGCTCCCAAACGCGGCGCTCTCATCGAGACGCCGATAGGGCAGGCCAAAGTCATCGACTTCAACACGCCGCGCGAGATAATCACCATGCGCCTTGAGGACGGCAAACTGCTCTCCATACCCCTGAACGAATTCGACTGTCCCACGGGCAAAGACGAGGGCAAACGCCCCTGCTGCGTGTCGCGCGAGGCCATCGACCGGTGTGCGTCGAGCAGCATCCTCATGGCGATGGCGGCGCTCGAGCAGGAGCTGGTGCAGGAGAGTGCGAAGAATGTTGAGCGCGAGCCGAAGCGGCGCCGTGAGAGGGGCCGTGACAGGGGGCGCGAACAGAACAGCGAGCAGGCGCGCGAACAGGAGCGTCCTCTGCGGCGGCCCCGCAGGAGCGGCCGGGGCAAGAGCGAAGGCGACGCGTCGGCGCAACGACAGGCAGGCGAAGCGGGTTTGCGGCAGGCTGAGCAGCCCAAAGAGGAGAGGGAAGCCCGTACGGAGGGCGCCTCGCATGGCGAAAGGGCGCAGAAGACGCGTCCGCGTCCCGGGCAGCATTCCTCGGGCCTGCGGCGCGGCGAGCGTGGCGAGCGCGGCGACCGGCGTGACCGGCGCGAACGCCGTGAGCGCGGCGAACGTGGCGCGGCTAACGTCACCCCTGCTGCCGCGAGCGACGCGCAAGCCGCAACCGGCGCAACCGGCGCAACCGGCGGCGAGACCCCCAACGCCGGACAACCCAGCCCGGGCGCCCGCCGACAACGCCGCCGCCGCCCGCGCAACAGGCCTTCAGCCAAGGAGTAGAAGTGCTCAACGAACAGGCATTGCTGACCGATCTCTACCAGCTCACGATGGCGCAAGGGTACTGGAAGGGCGGCCTCTCCCAAACAGAAGCCTGCTTCTACCTGCATTTCCGCGAGAACCCCTTTGAGGGAGGCTACACAATCGCCTGTGGTTTTGCGCAGGTTGCCGAGCGCGCCGAGGGTTTTCGCTTCACCGAGGCCGACCGCGCCTACCTCGCGACTCTCAAAACACCCCAGGACACGCCCCTGTTCGAGCAGGAATTCCTCAACACCCTGGCGGACTTCCGCCTTACGCTCAACATAGACGCGGTCGCCGAGGGCACGGCAGTGTTCCCCCATGAGCCTATCGCGCGCGTCACAGGACCCATTCTCCACTGTCAACTCTTTGAGACCATCCTGCTCAACCTCGTCAACTACCAGACGCTCATCGCCACCAAGGCCGCGCGGGTCTGCGAGGTGGCAAAGGGCCCGGTTGCCGAATTCGGTTTGCGGCGTGCTCAGGGCCCCGCGGGCGGGCTGCTCGGCTCGCGCGCGGCCGTTGTCGGCGGCTGTTCCTCAACCTCCAATGTCGAGGCCGGGCGCCTGTTCGGCGTGCCCGTCTCCGGCACCCACGCGCACTCCTGGGTGATGGCCCACAGCAGCGAACTGGAGGCCTTCCGTGCGTTTGCCGAGGTATTCCCCCACAACAGTATCCTGCTCGTTGATACCTATAACACGCTTGAGGGCGTGCGCAACGCGATAATCGTCGCCAAGGAGATGGAGCAGCGTGGGCAGCGGCTTGCGGGCATCCGCATCGACTCGGGTGACCTGGCATGGCTGTCCATCCGTGCGCGCGAGATGCTCGACGCGCAGGGGCTCGGCTACGTGCGTATCGTCGCGAGCAACGACCTCGACGAGTACACCATCCAGTCCCTCCACGAGCAAGGCGCCCGCATCGATTCCTGGGGTGTGGGAACACGCCTCATCACCGCCTGGGGGCAGCCGGCGCTCACGGGCGTTTACAAGCTCTGCGCCACGCGGCAGGCGGGTGAGCAACGGTGGACCCCACAGCTCAAGGTCTCCGAACAGACCTCCAAGTCGACGCTTCCCGGGCTTTTGGCCGTGCGTCGCTACGCCGATGAGCAGGGCATCCTTGTTGGCGACATGGTCTATGACGAGCAGTCGCAACCCACCGACGACCTCATCATCGACCCTTACGACGACCTGCGGCGTAAAAATCTCACGGGTTTTGCGCACCGCGAGCTCCTCGAGCCGCTCGTCCGGGATGGCAAGGCGGTCGGCGGTCGCCTGAGCACGCTTGAGGCGCAGGAGAACGCGCGCGCGAACCTCGCGTCCCTCCACCCCACCATCAAGCGCTTCCTCAACCCCCACAGCTACCCCGTAGGCCTCGAGCGCACACTCCGCCACCAACGCGACGAGATAATCCGCCAAGCCCGCGCCGTCAACTAGCCCCGCCCCGCGCTCGCAAACAGCATGACCGATCATATCGGCAAGCCCATCAACATCAACAAGGTCATCGCCAAGCTGGAGCACTGTTTTGTGACATAATGGGGCAAGAAGCGAATAGCATGCTTTTTTGCGAAGAGGATCTGAAAGGGACCGTTTCTGTGAGTGGTGTTGAGAAGAAGGTGCGTAAGGTCGTTGCCGCCATCGCGGTCTTCCTGTGTTGCACCTTCCTGGTCTCGTGCGCCCTCGTTGACGATGTGATGGGTGGCTCGGAGCTGAGCAGCGCTGTCCCCGTGGACAGTGAGGAGCGCGCCAATCCGGGTGTCCCGCGCGACAACACGCCGCAGGTGCTGGTCGCCGAGCAGCCGGGTTCGGCGGTGCTCTCCTCAAACGCGGCGGTCCTCGACTACTCAAACGCGGCAAGCGGCTACATCTGCGCGGCGTCGTACCTCGGCGAAACCAAGGTGAAAGTGATAATAGACAGTCCCTCCGGCGAGCGGTACCAGTACACCGTATTCTCGGCGGACGGCTACATAACCATTCCCTTGAGCGACGGGAGCGGCGTCTATAGCGTCACCGTCTATGAGAACCTCTATGACGATCAGTACTCGCCTCTGTTCTCGGGAGACGTAGCGGCGGAGTTGAGTGACGAGCTCTCCCCCTTCCTCTACCCCAACGAGGTCGTCGACTTCACCGATGGCGACCAGGCGGTCCAACTCAGCCAGCAACTGACGGAAAACGCCACGAGCGACGTTGAGGCAGTTGATCAGATATATATGTACGTAGTCCAGAATATCTCCTATGATTATGACAAGGCCGCCAGCGTAGCGCCGGGCTACCTGCCCAACAACGACGATACGCTTGCGACCCAAACAGGCATCTGCTACGACTTCGCGATGCTCACCGCGTCGATGCTGCGCGCACAGCGGCTGCCGACCAAGCTCGACGTTGGCTACTGCGGCCAGGCCTACCACGCGTGGATCGAGGTCTACACCACGGACCAGGGGTGGGTCCGCAAGAAGATAGAGTTCCCGGGCAGCGCCTGGGTGCGCATGGACCCGACCTTCGATTCCGCCGGCAAAGGGACCGGAGACATAAGCCAGATCATCGGTGATGGGCAAAACTATCAGCCGATACTCTATTATTGACAGGAGTTAACAAGAAGTGGCAACACACGGCACCACACGAGTACCAACGCGTACCGACCAGGCAAAGGGCCCGGCCACACGGTCAGGCCAGGCACACAGGAAAGGGGGATGTTGATGCCCAGCAAGACAAACAGGCAAGGAGAGCTCTCTCCAGCCGAGCTGAGCCTTTTCTTCTCCAATCTGGAACTCATCTACCACTCCGGGCTTACGCTTACGGAAGGATTCGACATCCTCAGACAAAGCGCGCCCGGCGCCAGGGCCAAGGCCCGGATGGAGTCGCTTTACGACTCGGCCGCCGCCGGCCTGCCGCTCACCGAGGCCCTCAAGAAGGCGGGTGGCATCCCCAACTATGCGCTGTCGCTGCTGCGCATCGGCGAGGAGACGGGCCGCCTGGAGGACACCTGCCGCAACCTCCACGAGTATTACGACCGGCGCGACGAGCTCGCCCAGGCCCTGCGCGCGGCCCTCGTCTACCCCTCGACGATGATACTCATGGTCTTCGTGGTGGTGGTTATCCTGCTCACGCAGGCCATGCCGGTGTTCGACCAGGTGTTCAACCAGCTGGGCTTTGAGCTCACGGGCCTCGCGGGCAGCCTGCTCGGCGTGGGGCACGCGCTACGCTCATCCGCGCTGTATATCTCCGCTACGCTTGCGGCCATCGTCGTCATCGTGCTGTTACTGCGCCTCACTCCGGCGGGCAGGCGCCTCTTCGGTCTGCTCTATGAGCACGCGCCCATCACGCGGGAGCTCTCCTTTAAGCTAGCGCTCCAGCGCTTTGCCTTTGCCATGGCCACAATGCTGCGCAGCGGCATCGACATCAGCACCGCGCTGGTGCTCATCGGCCCGATCATCGAGAACGCACGGGCAGGCGAGAAGCTGCGCGTCATCCGCGAGGGGGTAGACAGCGGGACGGGCTTCCAGACTGCCATCGAGCAAAGCAAGCTGTTCCCGCCCGAGGAGATGTCGCTTCTCGCGGTCGGCTTTCGGACTGGCTCCGACGCGCAGGCCTTCGACGAGGTAGGCACCTCCATAGCCGTGGTGACCGAGCGACGGCTCGACCGTCTTGTCGGCGCCATCGAGCCTGCCCTTGTCGGCATAATGTGCGTATTGGTGGGCGTTATCCTGCTCTCGGTCATGCTGCCGCTGCTGGGCATCCTGAGCACAATCTAAGGAGGAACGTCGTCTGCGATGGAGGATAGGACCCAAAGACCGCTCGTGCTCCGCGTTGTCACCTCGCGTCTTTTGTGGACGCTGGTGTTCGTGGCGCTCGTCTGCGTCCTCGTTATAGGGGGCAGCGGCGGTTGGTCCAATACGGTCACAGACAAGCAGGCCCAGTTCGTCGCCGACAGCGTGCGGCGCAGCGCCATTCAATGTTACGCCATCGAGGGCAGCTTCCCTCCCACAATAGGTGGTGTTGAGTATCTCCGGGATAACTACGGCCTCACCATCGATAGCAAGCGTTACGTGGTCTACTACGAGTCGTTGGGCGACAACCTCATCCCGCAGATCAGGGTTGTCCCCATCCCCCAGGCCGCTCCCACCCACGACATCGCGGACTTCCTCGGTCTGCCCGGTACAGAGGGCTAGGGGGTAGCGATGAGGCGACATTCTCTCGACCTGGTTGTTGTGGTCGCGCTGTTCTTTGTCTATGCCACCAGTGCGCTGTTCCTCTGTATCATCGGCGCCGAGGTCTACCGCGACACGGCGGAGGTCATGCAGAATAACTACAACCAGCGCACGAGCGCCCTGTACGTTGCCGAGAAGGTCCGGCAAAACGACCTCAGCGACGCTCTGCGCGTCGATTCGGTTGAGGGCGCACCGGCCCTCGTACTCATCGAGAAGCGGAGCGGGCAGAATTACGAGACCTGGCTCTTTGTGCAGGACCGGACTCTGTACGAGGGGCTCTTTGCTCCGGGGGATACGGTAGACCCCAAGCTGTGCCAGCCCATCATGCCCATGGCGTCCTTGGTGCTCAAGCAGGACGGCCCGCTCGTCAACGCCACCTTCTATACGCTGGACGGGCAGGCGACCGACGTGAACCTCTGGCTGCGCACGCAACGGGGAACAGTGAGCGACCGCTACCCGGGCTCTGGCCTTGAGGAACTTGATTCCCTGGCGCCTATACGCAGAGAGGGGGGTGTAGACTGATGGGTACGCGCAAAGCCATGGTCACCCCGCCGCACCGCACCGCCGTCACGCGCGCCCTGTTCCTCGAGCTGACCCTCGACCTTGTTATCTTTGCCATCTGCGCGGTTATCTGCCTGCAAGTTTTCGGCGCGGCGCGTGTGGAAAGCACCCGTAGCGCCGCCCTCTCGCAGTTGGGCATAGAGGCCCAGGAGCGGGCGGAGTTGTTTAAGGCGCAGGGCGGCCAGACTTCGGCGTTGGCGGACCTGCCCGGCGCCCACCAGGAGGACGGCGCGCTCGTTTGGTACTACGACCAGAACTTGCTGCCGGTCAGCGGCGTGGGCGAGGGCAGTGCTGTTGAGGGCGCCGATGGCGGCAATCGGCCGTACTTCACGCTGCGCTGCGACTTTATTGCCGAGCAGGACGACCCCGTCCAAAAGGCCCGGATCACCTTACTTGAGGGCTCAACGCCAGCCACCGCGACGACGATCCTCGAATATCAGGTGAGCGCCTATCAACTGGGGACGGGAGTTGACGGATGAGCAAGCGGATCACACCTCGTTCTGCCGTGGGCGTGGGGCTTTCCACGCTGGTAACCATCATGGTCGCGGTGCTCCTCACCACCTTCTCGGTGCTTGCCCTCGTCTCGGCCCGCGCGGATCTGCGGCTCTCGGACAAGGCGACCGATTCGGCGGAGCATTACTACGCGGCGGATGGTGAGGCGGAACAGTGGCTGGCCGATATGGAGGCCTTTGTCCGGAACAATCGCGGCCATTTGGAGTGGGGTGACAGTGCCGCGCTGAGCGCGCTTGCGGACAAGTTGTCCGCGGCGGGTTATAAGGCCACTGTTGACAACAGCGGGAACGTGCACCTCACCGAGACCTTTGCCATCGATGAGCGGCGCGACCTCATCGTCGAGATAGCCCTCGACACGGTGGGGGAAACAGATATACTCAGATGGCAGACCACACCGAAGCGATAGAGGAGCCCAAGGGGCGCCGCTGGTGCAACGCCAGCGCACATTGGAGAAGGAGAGCCACGGCTCTTTGAGGGAAGGGTACTACATGAACGCACAGGAGTTATTGACCGAGATGGTGAACATGGGCGTCGCGGACGTCTTCGTCATCACCGGTAAGCCGCTGAGTTACAAGCGAGGGAACATCATCAGCGCGCGTGACGATCAGATACTCATGCCCGCCGACACCCATGACTTCATCGAGCAGATATACAAGCTCGCCGACGACCGCTCGCTCGACTACCTCATCGATCGAGGGGACGACGACTTCTCCTTTGCTATCAAGGGGGTCTCGCGCTTCCGCGTTAACACCTATCGGCAACGCGGCACCTTTGCGGCGGTCATCCGCGTGGTCTCCTTTGAGATGCCCGACCCCGAGACGCTCTCCATCCCACCCTCCGTCCTTGAGCTTGCCGAGCTGAGGCGGGGGTTGGTGCTCATCACCGGGCCGGCTGGCTCGGGCAAGACCACCACGCTCGCCACCATCATCGACCGCATCAACAACACGCGCAACGCCCACATCATCACGTTGGAGAACCCCATAGAGTTCCTCCATCGGCACGCAAAAAGCCTGGTGAGCCAGCGCGAGGTCAATATCGACACGTCCTCGTACGCCACCGCCCTGCGCGCCGCCCTGCGCCAGAGTCCCGACGTGATCCTCATCGGCGAGCTGCGCGACGCCGAGACCATCTCCATTGCGCTGACGGCCGCCGAGACGGGCCACCTCGTGTTCTCCACTTTGCACACGGTCGGTGCAACCAACACGGTTGACCGTCTGGTGGACTCGTTTTCCGCCGAGCAGCAGACCCAGGTGCGTATGCAGCTCTCCATGGTGCTCCAGTCGGTGGTGTCTCAGCAGCTCGTCCCTCTGCTGGATGGGGGGATGGTACCCGCCTTTGAGATCATGCATTGCAACAACGCCGTGCGCAACCTCATCCGCGAGGGACGCACGCACCAGATACCGTCGGTCATCAACACCAGCTCCGAGGAGGGGATGATCGGCATGGACGCAAGTCTGCTGGCCCTCTACCGCGCAGGCCGCATCTCCTACCAGGAAATGCTCACCCGCGCCCTATCCCCCGACTCCCTGGCCAAATTAGCCGCCTCATAACCCGTGTCACGAGAACGGCTGACGCCGTTCCGCGGTGTGCAGCACACCCGGTCGCTATCGCGCCCGGTTGGATGCTGGGATGAACCCAGCATGACGGACGAAAATCCCGTCATTCTGGGTCCGAGCGCCCGGACAAGGCTCCAGTGGAGCCTTGTCAGCGAAGGACGGGTGAAGCGCTTGCGCGAACCTACGGGTCTTGTCCCTTAAATCCAGTCGCGAGCGATAGCGAGCGACGCTTAGAGAGCGCGAAGCGCGACACACGGTCTCACGGGGACGGCCACCGCCGTCGGGTGGATGCTGGCATAAAGCCAGTATGACGGGTGACGTACGAGGATATCCGTCGGTGCGAATGGGCGGTGCGGATACTGGTCAAGGCAGCTAAACTGATAGTATAATGGACAAGGGAAAATGAAAGTAAGCTACGTTTGGGGAAGCGTTGGCGGTTATTGGCGCGTCTCCTAGGGCCTATCAGTTACGTGAGGAGCGATAATAATGGAAAATGTGTTTCAGGCGGAAAATGTGTTCCAAGCGCCTCCGACTCACAACGTATTCCGTTGGGAGAATCTCGGAGACATCAAAGAGGGGCG
Organism: Coriobacteriales bacterium; assembly: GCA_031282085.1. Lineage (GTDB taxonomy): Bacteria > Actinomycetota > Coriobacteriia > Coriobacteriales > UBA8131 > JAITEK01. The sequence continues at coordinate 28,596 of JAITEK010000068.1, read as the reverse complement.
CGGCGATCTGGGTGAGGAGATGCCGGTACTGGTATATCGCCTCATGCAGTTCACGATGCTCGACGTACTCACACGCGAGTACGGCACGGAGCAAGCCAACGAGTTATGGCGCAAATGCGGGTTCTTGGCGGGCACTGAGTTCGCGAAGAACGTGCTGAATCTGGACGTCGATCTCGACACCTTTGTGGCCAATCTCCAAAAGGCGCTTGAGGACCTCAAGATCGGCATCCTGCGCATGGAGGCCTTCGACGCGGAGACCGGCAATCTCGTGCTGACCGTTGGACAGGACCTCGATTGCAGCGGCCTGCCGATGACCAACGAGACAGTCTGCTTCTATGACGAGGGCTTTATCTCGGGAATCCTCGAGACCTATACCGGCCACAAGTATGACGTGCGTGAAGTCGACTGTTGGGCCAACGGCGACCGCGTCTGCCGCTTTAAGGGCACGGTTCTGTCGTAGGGGTTTTCTGCAATTCCAATCAATGACCGCCATGCTTGGCCGGCAACAATGGCCGAGCTTCTCCGGTAAGGCTGGTGAGTACGTACGGATCCCGTAGCCACTCAACTGTTCGAGTACCTGAGGAATGTCCTGTACTTCCCCAACGAGGCAAAACTTGATCCTGAGGATCTGCCGGAGGGATTCAGGGATTTTGCCAAGGGCCTGTTGTACTATGTCCAAAGTGTGCGGGAGACCACCACGCTTGCCTCCGACATAGCGCAAGGCGATCTCGACACCAACCCGCTCTCCCCAGGCAACGAGGTAGCCGCGGGGCTCAAATCGCTCCAGGCGTCGTTGCGCCACCTCACCTGGCAGACCCAGCAGATAGCCAAGGGCGACTACAAGCAGCGGGTCAGCTTCATGGGGGACTTCTCCGAGGCGCTCAACAACATGGTGCAGCAGCTCGATGAGCGGCGCACAGCCTTGGAGCAGGCGGTTGAAGTGAGCGAGCGGAAGTCCCAGGCCCTGCAACGGGGCATTGCGGTCTTTGAGGACATCACGGCGCAGATGTCCCAGCTCATCATAGTGCTCAACAAGGATAGCAAAGAGGAGTTGCTGCGCAATCACCCGGTTGAGGAGGTCCTCCTCAACCCTTCAACCGAGCCGCAGCTTTACGAGTGGCTTGGCGCGCAACTTGCCGATGACCGCTGTGGGCTCAAGACGACCTCGGACATGGAGCTTACCTTTGAGGGCGGCTTCCAGGCGTTCTCGGTTGAGCAGCACCCCTATATATGGGGGGATAACGAGGCGGTGGTGTTTATCTTCACCGATGTGACCGCAAGTCGCCGCGAGCTCTCGGACCTTGAGGAGATCGCGAAGTACGACCCGCTCACGGGCGTCTACAGTCGCCACTACGGCATGCTGACCTTTAACCAGTGGCTTGAGAACCACGTTGAGTTCTCCCTGTGCTTCATCGACATGGACAACCTCAAGTACGTTAATGACAAGTTCGGCCACAATGAGGGTGACGCCTACATCCTGATGGTCGCGGAGCAGCTCCGTGCGTTTTCCGACGACTCGGTGCTCTGCCGTCTCGGTGGTGACGAGTTCATGCTGCTGGCCCGTGATTGGGCCGCGAGTGCCGCCGAGGAGCGGCTTGAGCGCCTGCGTGACAAACTCGTCGCGAAGAACGACGAGCCGGATTCGCTGTATAACCACTCGATGAGCTATGGTGTTGTCGGGGTGACAAAGGCCAGCAAACTGCCTGCGAGCGAACTGCTCAGCATGGCCGATGAGAAGATGTACTTCTACAAACGCGCTCACAAGGCTCAGCGCACCGTGTAGGCGCGCCGAGCCTTAATCAATCAACCGATCAATCAGCGACCCTGGGCTACCGACAGCTCGTACTCCTCACGGTCAATGGCCCTAAAATCCAAGATGCTGGCCTCGTGTGTGTGCTGCTGCTCGATGCGCAGGAAGTCGCGGAACCGCTGCTGCCGTTTTCGCATGAGCGTTTCTGCATCCAGAGGCACAAGGCGCTCCAGCTCCCGTACGAGGAAGTGCTCTACCGCCTCCGCGGCTGTGTGTGGATCGGCGTGCGCGCCTTCTGTCGGCTCAGGAATCACCTCGTCGATGGCCTCCATCTCAAAGGCCTCGTGAGCGGTGATGCGCATGATCTCCGCGGCCTCAGCCGAACGCGAGGAGTCCTTCCACAATATGGTCGCAAACGCCTCGGGGGAGCAGATGGAGTAGATCGCGTTCTCCAGCATACCGACCGAGTTCGCCAACGCCAGCGCCAATGCGCCGCCGCTGCCTCCCTCGCCGAGGATGACGCTTATCACGGGCACCCGCAAGGTCGACATAACGGTAAGGCAATCGCCGATGGCGTTGCCCTGGCCGCGGTCTTCCGACTCGACGCCGCAATGCGCCCCCTGCGTATCGACGAGACAGATGACCGGGCGCCCGAACTTCTCGGCCTGGCGTGCGAGACGCATCGCCTTACGGTAACCCTCGGGGTGTGGCATGCCGAAATTACGCGCGACACGCTCTGCGGTGGTGACGCCCTTCTCCTGCGCGATAACCGTAACAGGGAAGCCACCGAGGCGTCCGACGCCGCCGATAATAGCCGAGTCATCAGCAAAGCCGCGATCGCCGCGCAATTCGACGAAATCAGTGATTATCTCTCTCAGATAGGTCTGTGCCGTGGGGCGGTCCATCTTCCGTGCGAGCCGGACCTTGTCCCAGGCAGAGCGCTTCCCGTCGGCGCCCGCATTGGCGTTGGGCCAATGTCGCCCGGAGCTTGGCAGGATCTCGACCTTATGCGTATGCCCCGTTGCGTCCCGTCCGCGGTGCCGATGGAGTGCAAGCAGGCGTGCCAGGGTGGCGCGCAGCTCTGAACGCTCCACGGCGATGTCGATAAGACCATGCTCTAGGGCGTAGTCCGCACTTTGGAATTCCTCCGGGAACTGCGGACGGAAGGTCGCCTCGATAACGCGGCGGCCGGTAAAACCTATCTGGGCGCCCCTCTCCACGATGATGATGTCGCCTTGTGACGAGAGCGCGGCCATAACACCGCCGGTCGTCGGGTCGGTCATCACGGAGATGTAGAGGAGCCGTTTCTCGGCGTAACGGGCCAGCGCGCAGGAGATCTTCGCCATCTGCAGAAGCGAGGCCAGCCCTTCCTGCATGCGCGCACCGCCCGATGCGGCAAAGACGATGAGGGGCAACCCCGCCTCGCCTGCGTGCTCTATGGCGCGCGTTATGCGCTCGCCCACGGTTGAGCCCATCGACCCCATGAGGAAGAAGGGGTTCATTGCGATAACGGCAACGGGATGTTCGCCGATGGTCGCCTTGCCCGAGCAGACCGCTTCGGGATACCCGGTCTTCTCCCTCTCACGCTCCAAACGGTCCTCATAGAAGGGCAGCGGGAACGGTGTGCGGCACAAAAGCTCGCTGTCCCATTCCTCAAAGGAGTCTGCATCGACGATTCCGGTGACGCGCTCCAAAGGAGTGAGCCGTTCCTGCTCGTAGAATGCGTGCGTCGGCGCTGGCGCCGACGCTGCTGTTGTGGTCACCGGAGGCGCCGAGGCCGCCGGAGTCGCCGAGGTTGAGGGCAGGGTTGTGCTTGCTCTCCCGGCTGTTGCCACGCTTGCGGTTGTGTTTGTGTTTGCTGTCGTAATCGTTGTTGTGGTCATATTGCACCTCACTTACCTTATCCCCCCTTGCAGGGATTACGGCTCTCAAACCTTCCTACCAGAATTCCCGTACAAATCCTCTCCCCCTACCTCTTTATACCCCTCTTTTACACACCTTTCCTCATGTTTTACTCTATGGACTTCAGAACCTTAGCGGGGTCGAGCCTGTTCAGGCGCGGACGCACGCACAGGTTCACCACGTAGTTGCAGATCAAAGGGAACACTATCGCAAAAACAAAGCTCAACGGCAGTATCACGCGAGAGAACATGAGCTCGTTCACCTCGATGGTAGCCATAACGTAACCGTGTAACCAGAGGCCCAGCGGCAGGCCGAGGATCAGGCCGATAAAGGTCATAACCGTGGTCTCGCGGGAGAGGAAAGCGGCAACCTGGCCCCGGTGATAGCCCAGTACCTTCATCGTCGCGAACTCCCGCTGCCGCTCCAGCACCATGATGCTGATGAGATTATAGAGAACGACGGCAGCCAATATGAACGCCGCACCGATCATGAGTGAGATAACGGTGCTCATATTTGCGATCACGAGGTCCACCACGTCCCTGAACGAGGAGACGGGGAAGGCTGTCGCTACGTTATCCGTTGCTACCAGCTTCGTCAGCAGCTCCTCAAAATCATCTTCGGGCAGGTCGGACATCAGGTAGATCGAACGGTACTCAGGCTCCGCACCGAAAAGCGTCCGGTAGTTCTGAGGTGAGAGGTACACGTAGTTGTAGACGTAGTTCTCCGCTATGCCGCTTACGCGGGCCTTTGCGGGGATCCCGGTGGGCGGGCCGAAGCTGATCTCGTCGCCGACCTTTATGCCGAGCCTGTTGGCCAACTGCTCGGTTATCACAACAGCCGGTCGGTCGCCCACACCAGTCGTGCTGTCCGGCATGGTGCTCGGGAACGCTATCGGCTCGTGGTCCGACGGCTGACGCAGGGTGATGAATTCGCCAAAGGAATCAATGTCCTCGGGCACCGAGAGATAGGTAACAACATCGCCGTTGGTCTTGCCGCCAAAACTCACCGTAAGGTTCTCGATGTGGGTGTAGGTATCAGCAACGCCCTCCAACGCCTTGTTCAGCTCCGTATCCTCCTGGCTGCCGGAGGCATTATTGAGCGCGAGGGTCGCCCGTAGATGGAAGACGCCTTCGCTGCCATATTGCATCTCGACTTCACTGGCGATGGAATCCCGCAGGCCAAAGCCGGCCAGCAGCAATGCCGCGCAGCCCGCCACGCCGAGGACCGTGACGACAAAACGGGTACGGTAACGGAACAGGTTGCGGATGGTGACCTTACGGCTGAAGGGTATCCGAGCCCACAGCCCCTGCCAGCGCTCGAGGAATACCCGCTTGCCGGCTTTGGGGGCGCGAGGACGCATGAGCTCGGCGGCTTCCCGGTCGAGCGTGTTGCGGCACGCAAACGCTGTTGCCAAAGACAGTGCAATCGCTCCGCCCAACAGGCCGACGAGGCAGGGGAGGGGAGCGAGTATCGATTGGAAGGGTTCCATGAGATATACCGCGGTGTACGAGCTCCAGATGGCCTGGGGGAAAAGAGCCACGCCGATCGCGACGCCTAGGGCACCGCCACTCAGGCCGATGAGCCAGGCGTAGGCCTGGTAACCGAAGGCTATCTGCTCCCGGCGGTATCCGCAGGCCTTGAGCGTCCCTATCTGCACACGCTGTTCTTCTACCATACGGGTCATCGTCGTGAGACAGACGATGCTCGCGACGAGGAAGAAGAACCAGGGCAAGACGAGGGAGAGGTTCGCGATGCGATCCTTGTCAGCGGAGAAGTTCGCGTATCCGGGGAAATCCTTGCGCTCCTCGATGGACCAGGCGGGCAGGGCCAGTGTCTCCAACTCGTTGCGGTTCTGGTCGAGTTCGGCGCGGGCCTCCTCAAGCGCGTCTGTGGCTTCCGCCGATTGCTGGTCGTATTCCTGCTGGCCTGAGTTGAGCTGCTCGGTCGCCCGCTCGATCTGGTAGTAGAGGTTCCACAGCGCGTTTTCTCCTGCGCGGTATTCCTGCTCACCCCTCTGGAGCTGGCTTTCGGCCTCCGCATAGGCCGCCTGGGCGGAGCTGAGTTGCTCCTCGGCCTTTGCGAGTTCGGTCTCGCCGGCGCTTATCTGCGAGGAAAGCGGGTCTATCTGCGCCTGGAGCGCGTCTATCTGTATCTGAAGGGTCGCCGCCGCCGCGGAATCGTTCTCAAACGCCAGCGCGGTCTTGAGGGCGTCGCGTTGCTGCGTAAGCTCCTGGAGGGTTGCCCGACCTCCTGCCACCGCGCTCTGACTCGCCTCGAATGTCGTCTGTAGCGTGCTTATCTCCTGCTGGGACACGGAGAGATTGGTCCAGCCCTGGTCCAGCTCCCGGCGGCTCCGCGCAAGGGTTATCGAGGACTCCTCGTAGCGTCGCAGACCCTCATCACGGCTTATCAGGCCGCTTTCCAGCGCTTCTTGTGCCGAGGCCAAATCGGTCTCTACCTGCGTGCTCTCAGTCTCCAACTCGGCTTCGGCCTCGTCGAGGTTTGTCTCAACCTCCGCGGTTATGTCGTCGCGTCGCAGCTCTGCGCGGCGCTGGGTAAATTCCTCAAGAACAGCCCGCCCTTCCTCGATAGCCTCCGTATACTTCTTCGAGAAGGCCGAAAGACCCTCGGTGGAGGTAAGGCGGAGTTCGATTCCGGTGTAGTATTCGCTGGTAAACGCTGCTTCCTGCACGTAGAGGAAGTTATTTACCCGGCCGCTGCCGATGCCGCTGTTGCCGCGGGTCGTTGAGACATAGGCCGACGAGCGCGCCAGCCCGACAACGGTGAGCGTCCGGGGCGACAGCATCTCAAGCGAGCCTGAGGGGTTATCCTCGGCCAGCACTATCCTGTCACCGATCTGGATAGACGAGTAGGAGTCGGCGACGCATTCCTCCGGTTGCTCGGGCAGACGGCCTTCCTGCAGTGCTAGCTGCGAGAGGTAGGTACCGCTTGCCACGTCGGAAGGAAGGCTGTGGATGGCATAGATAGCCGACGTCTCGTTGATGGCGCCCTTGAGGTCGACGCGGTAGGTACCGCTTGCCTGTGCCACCTCCGGCAACGCCCGGGCGGCACCAACGTCGTCCTCGGTGATGCCCAGGTCGCAGGCAAGGCGGAAGTCCGCAAGGTTCTTATCGACAAAATACTTGTCGGCGGTCGCGACCATGTCGGGGGCCGTGGATTGGAGACCTGCCAAAAAGCCCGCCCCCAGCACTATGATGAGGAAGAGCGCGATGAAGCGTCCGGGCGCACGAAGCAGCCCTCGTCGCGTTATCTTTCCCAGTGCTCGGCTCATAGCACGATATCCTCCGCACGGTAGGGTTGGGGATTGATGATGATGCGCTCGATCCTGTTGTTCCGTACAGTTATGATGCGGTTCGCCATCTCGACGATTGCCGTGTTATGCGTAACCAGTATCACAGTCACGCCGAACGACAGGCTTGCCTGCTGCAGCATCCTGAGCACCTGAACGCCGGTCTTGCTGTCGAGGGCGCCGGTCGGCTCATCACACAATAGCAGCTTAGGCATCTTCACCAGGGCGCGCGCGATGGCCACGCGCTGCTGCTCTCCACCCGAGAGTTGAGAGGGGAAGTTGCCGCGACGCTCGCCCAGCCCCACGGCGTCCAGCATGTCCGCCGCCTTGATCGGCGTCTTGAAGATGTCGGAGGCAAGCTCAACATTCTCCAGGGCGGTCAGGTTCGGTATCAGGTTGTAGAACTGGAACACATAGCCCACCTCGCGGCGGCGGTATTCCGTCAGCTCCTTGTCGTTTAAGAGGGTGATGTCCCTGCCATCCACGACAACGGTGCCGGAGTTGCAGCGGTCTATGCCTCCTATGATGTTGAGGAGGGTCGTCTTGCCCGAGCCGGAAGCTCCGATGATCGCGCAGATCTCCCCCTGCCCGACGCTGAATGAGGCGCCTTCGATGGCCATGACCGGCAGGCCCTCGGCCTGATATACCTTGGTCACACTCTGCAAAGTCGCGATGGCCGGACGGTTCATCGAGAACCCTCCTCCACAAAGGACGACACATCGCCTATCGTGAGGGTGAGCAGTTCGTTGACGGGTCGCTTGGAGAGCCATCCGATAAGGTCGACCTGGTCTCCATACAGCTCGTTAACGCGTTTTGAGAGGCGGATGACCTGGATACTGTCCATCTCAAGGTCGTTGATGAAGCTGCTCTCTTTGGTGAACACCAAAAAGCTCGCAGCATCCTCACCGATGATCTCGATGACGATGTCTACGATCTGTGCGGCTATCGAGCCTGGCTCAATCCGCTGTGGCGCCCCCGCCGAAGTGCTGCTTATATTGTCCATCCGACCACGTGCTCCTCTCCGATCTTAACGATTTGGACCTTTTGATCTCCCACGGTGAGTACATCACCGTCCACCGCGGTTACTTCAAAGCGTTTCGGATTGCCCTCAAGGCCAGTGCCGGCTTTCTTCGCGACGGCCTCTTTTGCTACCCAGAATCGCAGGATGGCTTCGGGTTGCTCAAGCGGGGCGAGTAACGCACGCTCCCGCTCCGTGAAGCTGGCCTTGAGGAAGCCCTCGGACTTCTCCTCTATCTTCTCAAGGTCGATGCCGACAGGCTCCTTTGCCACTATCGCGACGGCCTCATCGCCCTTGTGCGACAACGAGATCTCGAGATCCTCGATGAGCTCCACCGTGCGCCCATAGCCGTTGACGAGGGGTTTGCCCTTCTCGTCGTGGGCATAGAATATCTCAATGGGGAATATCATCTCGCCGCCGCCATGGTGTTGCTGCACAAAATCGCGCACGGCGTCCTTTAAGACGATACGGCTGGTCAGCAACTCCCGTATGCGTGTCGACGAGCCGAGATTCTCGATCTCCGCCCGGTCTGGGCCGTTCAGGTAGCGCTTTGAGAGCAGATCGAGCACGTTGTTGCGGCTGACGTTGGTGTAGTGATAGACGCCCGGTGCTATCTCCTCGGCCAGTTTGTTGCACTGTGGCTCGCGTATCACGCCCCAGACGGGGAGGTAATTCTCAAAGCGCTGGCAGACGAAGTCCCGCGCCACGGCCCATATCTTGCCGTCGCGTTTAAGTATCATGTCGCCGACGATGCTGCTCTCGGTCAGGCGCGTGATGACCATCGTGTGCTCAAAGACGCCTTCCTGGTCGAAGATGTCGGCGTAGAAGCTCAGCTCCTTCAAACGGATGGGGAAGGAGATGGTGTTCACGGTCTGCGTCAGATGCAGGAACAATCCGAGCTGCTGCCCCATGACGTCGAGCAGGGAGCCCTTTCCTCCGCGCCGTTGCGCGTAGTTGATCATACCGCGCGCGCCGACCTTCACCAGGCCTATGTTGGAGTGATACTGCGGCCCGTGGAAGGAGTAGCGATGGTAGAGCACATCGGGCGTTACGTTTTCCATGATCTTCTCGCCGACGTCTATGTCGCCCAGGTACTCGGCGGGTGGCTCCGGGTATTCATCCGCAAAAGTGAACTCGGCCTTTGCAAAGCCTACCAGGTTCAGCTCCAGTACCAGTGGTCCTTTCCAGTGGCCCTCAAGGGTCTCCTCAAAGGGAGCCTCAAGGGTGATCCACCGATAGGCCCAAACCTTGCTTACGCACACGAGCTTGTGGTCGGGCACATAGCGTTGGGCTATCTCAGAGAGCAGCTCGATGGTCATGGTCAGAGGCACGACGAGGTTGAGGTCATCCGCGAACTCCCAGCCCTCGGGCTGACGCACGATCGAGTGGTCTACGAGATAGGGATGATCCTCAAAGTTGAGGCGCAAGGTCTCCTTGAAGTCCTCGCGCGATGCTTGCGTAGGTATCCGCGCGCCGGCCGACCCATTTGTTGGGGGGAGGGATGGGGCGGCCGGGGCGGATCTCGAGAAGGTAAAAGGAGATGCGGAGGAGCCTGCCCCAAGGGCAGCAGCCGACTCCGCGGGAGTGGTTGAAGAAGTAAAGGCGCTCTGTGGCATCTGCTCGAACAGGCGGACCAGTTCGCTTTGGACCTTTGAGGCCTCGCGTAGATTGGCGCTGGCCGCGTCGAGAACGGGGTTGCCACTCAGGCTTTCCGCACCCTCCAGGCCCTGCGCAAGATGCGAGCCGACGTCGCCGTAGCGCTGCTTCACGACCTCGGTGAGCTCAGGGAGCTCGTCGAGGATGGGCGGCGCCCCTCGCAGTACCGTCAAGAGGCTGTGCTCCGTGCGATACAGGGGCTTCACGCCGAGGAAGTCGGCGTCGACCGGGCGTCCCTCGATATAGAGGGCCGCCAGAACGCGCCGCAGCTGATCGGCGCCAAGCCGACCACTCGCGACTGCCGAGACTGTGCAGATGTCCTGTCCCTTGAGCGTGTCCTCCACAAAGTTGTTGAGAGTGGCGACGCCAAGCTGCACAAAGACGCACGCGTTCTGCTCAGCGTAGAGTTTCTCGGTAAGTTCGCGGAAATAGACCGGGCGCCTCATCTGGCTGTCTACCAGCGCGTTGTATTCGTCCCGGTCCGAGGGAACCAGCTCCAGCGTCGTCGCCGACCAGACCGGCGTATGCCCCTCATGGACGTCGACGGTCTCCAGGATCTGCTGGTCCTGGTTGTCCTCTCCTATCAGCGGCGTGTGGAAGCCGGCCCCGTAGGGCAGGATCGAGTAGAACAGCCGCTCATCGGCCAGGCGCTTGGTCAGTATCTCGACGGCGCTCTCTGTTCCCGCCAGAAGCACCTGGCTGGGGCAGTTGTCATTGGAGAGGTACAGGCCATCGATCTCGTCGCACCAGGCGTTGACCGTCTCGATGTCGATGCCGCTGACGGCTATCAGGGGGAAGCGCAGGGGGTTATACAGGGAGTTCACCATGCGGCCTATCTTCTTCCAGTTGCCGTCGGTCATTCCCGCGTATATCGTGGCGTTCCACTCGCCCACACTGTGTCCCACGTAGATGTCCGGCTCGATTCCGAGCTTCTCTAAGGCTTCCTTGCACAAGAAGCCGACGATGAAGTTGCGCAGGGTCGTCCTCGTGTGCTCCAGTATGTCCTGCTTGGCCAGCTCCTCCTCAACGAAGGGCAAATCGAGCATTCTGCTGATGCTTTCCGTCTCCGGTATCTCATCAGGGCCAAAGCCGGGGCAGAGGAACACGACCTTGCCGCCGTTCTCGATCAGGGCCTGGTTGGAGAACCAGATGTCCATGCGGCCGCGCCAGGGCTTGTCCTTCTCAACGATGCTGATGGCCTTCTGTACGCGCTCGTCGCTGGGCTCGAAGATAACAAGGCGGTAGTTGCCGCCCGTGTCGGTGTAGTCGCCCGACTTGAGCTTCTCGATGAGGGCGTCTTTGCTGGTGGCCGACAGTCTGAGGGCCTCACCCAGCCAGACCTTGGGCTTTGGTTGTGGGGGCATGCCCTTTGTCGGCTCATAGGCCGTGAGGATGGCATGCGAGTTGATGCCGCCGAAGCCGAAAGCGTTAACGCCTGCGATGAGAGGATACTGGTCGGTATCCCAGTCGATAAGCTCCTGTGGCGGCAAGAAACGCGACTCGAACATGGCCGGCAAGGGATCCTCACAGTGCAGGGTGGGCGGTATCTGGCGATGATAGAGAGACAACGCCGTCTTGATGATGCCCATCATGCCCGCCGCGGGCATCGTGTGTCCCATGTTGGACTTCACGGAGCCGACGAAGGCTTGAGGATGCGTGTTGTCGCCGAAGAACTCCTTGAGCGTGTTTAGCTCGGTCCGGTCGCCTACGGGCGTCGCCGTTCCGTGAGCCTCGACATAACCGAGCAGCTCAGGGTCCATGCCGGCGGCTTCCCAGGCGCGTTTGAGTACGCGGACCTGTCCTTTTACGGAGGTGACCGTCACATGGGTGCCCGCGCCGTCACTCGCGATGGCGGTGTCTTTGATGAGCGCGTAGATGCGGTCCCCGTCCTCGAGGGCCTTGCGCAGGGTCTTGAGGACGATAAAGCCGCCGCCTTGCCCGATGAGCAGACCGTCGGCGTTCTTGCTGAACGGCGCTATCTCGCCCCGGCGCGACATGGCGCCCATCATGTCGAAGGCGCCCCAGAACATAGCGCTTTGCGCCGTGTGCATACCACCGGCCACGGCAACATCGATTTGGCCGCTTCTGAGCAGCCCGATGGAGTGGTTGATGGCTACGATGCCGCTGGCGCAGGCAGCGTCGACGGTGTAGGCGGGGCCGTGCATGTCAAAACGGTTCGCCACCATCGAGGCGACGAGGTTCGGCATGGTCCCGATGGCCATGTCCGCCTGGTAGCGCCCCTGTTGCGCCTGGTAGCCTTTGCGTATGCGCTCGATGTCCTCATCCGACAGGTCGGGCAGGATGCTCTTTATCAGCGCCGTAAGCTGCCATGCCGTGCGGACTATCTCAAGGCTGCGCAGGGAGACGGCTCCCGAGAAGTTGCCCTTTCCGATTATGATGGCGCCGTTCTGGAGCGGTATGCCCTTCTCAAAGATGTCGGCGTCGATAAGCGCCTGCTCCGAGCCGGCCAGGGAGAGGAGCTCGTCGGGGTCTATGGCGTCGGCGGTGATGGGCAGGATACCGTAGCGAAGCGGATCGACCTTAAAGGCCTTGCTAAAACCGCCTCGCTTGCAGTAGAAGCGATCTATCCCGTTGGGCTGCCCCTCAAAATGGTGCGCGGCAATGATCTCTGGCGGCGCGTCGGTGATAAAGTCAACGCCACGGGATATCCCGTCCCAGAACTCCTCGACGCTCTCGCCCGCCGGACAGAACACTGATATGCCAACAATGGCTATGTCCCGATCTTCGCGGGTAATCAGTTTACTCACTTGCGACATCCTGCTTCCCACACGGTGCTTCTATGACATCCTCTCTAAATCCGCCACCTACCAGCTCATGTATCGTCATATGTGACACCCTCTGTCTTGTCGTTATCTCATTTGCTTGTCATCCTCGGCGCCAGGCGCCGAGATCCCCCCACTATGGCTCAGTAGTTCAGTAGCGCGGCAGCGTCGCGAACAGGTTCACAAGTCCCCGTTTGCTGCCTCCCAGCACCACTACGCCGTGCTTGTCGCCGTTTATCAGCTCGTTCGCGAAGAAGCTGCTGCCCTCCTCAAGCGGGAGGAACGCGATTCCCCGGTTGCGGAACTGCTGCTCCAGGCCAGCGTTTACCATGCCAGCGCCCTTCCAGGGGCCCCAGTTAAAGGCCACGACCCGCAGCTCGGGATATTTGTCATCCAGGAGCAGGGCGATGTTGTCCATCACGCTGTTGCCGGCGGCGTAGTCGCTCTGACCGATGTTACCGAAGGTAGACGAGCTGCTGGAGAACATGACGAGCAGCTTGAGCTCGTCGATCAGCTCATCCAATATGGGCTTGAGCGGGTCGACCTTGGTGCCGTAGACGCGCTTGAAGGACTCAAGCTCCTTGTCCTGGAACAGCTTGTCCTCAAGGATGCCAGCGGCGTGGATGACGCCGTCTATGCTGCTGTACTCCTCCTTGAGCTCGGCGATGAGCGCGCGGAAGGCCTCGGCGTCGCGCACGTCAACGGCGCGATAGCTGGCGCTGCCACCCGCTTCCTCGATGCGGGCGATCGCGTTTTGTATCTGGTTGGTCTTGAAGATCTCCTTGATGCGCTTCTCTATCTCGCGAGGCTGCTTCATGCCCTCGGTATTGATGAGATAGCTGCGGATCTCGTCAGCAGTAGCCAGGTCGCGATAGGCATCGTTGTCCTGCGAGGCGGCCGAGCGGCCGACGAGGATGTAGTGAGCGGGATAGGTGGCCGCCAAACGAGCGACGAGCGCGGGGGTGATACCCTGGGCGCCACCGAGTACGAGGACATGGGAGTCCTTGTCCAGTGCCAGCCCGGCGCCTTCGGTCTCAGCGTCCAGTTCCTCGATCTCCGCCAGTCTCAAGAAGCGCTCGGCTCCGCGGTAGAACACCTCGGGGAAGGGCTCCTCCACCAAAAGCTCGCCCGCCACGATCGCGGGAAGGCTCTCGGCGTCCGCCGGCGTGTAGAGGTTTATCGCGCACAGCCGCTTGTCGCCATACTCGTGCTTGAGGCTCTTGATAAAGCCCGCAAAGCCTTCCAGCAGGTCGAGCCTGCTCAGGTCCTCGCTTGCAAGCAGGGTTCCCACCGCGTCGTCAAAGGTGTAGATCGTCTTCAGCTTTTCCAGGTCGGCTCGTTTGATAAGCTCGAACAGGTCCGTGGTCTGGTAGTGCACCTTCGAGCCGGCAACATTCACGAGCACCAGTCCGTCAAAATCCGTCAGATCGGCGGTGTCGGCTGTAACGATGTCAACCACGGCGCCGCGGGCCTTGAGCTCCTCGGCGATCCGTGCGGTGAGATCGGTCCCCTCATCGGTTAAGGCGATGTGCGCTCCTTCAAGGAGGTTTTGCTCGGACTCTTTGAGCTCAACGGGCTTCTCAACAGGTATCAGGCGATGGATGGCGTTCTCGTCATCTGCGTCGTCCGCGTCGTCCGCGTCGTCGGATAGGGCGGCGGCGTCGGCAGTGGCCGTGATGGCGCCGAGGCCCTCAGAAGCAGGCGCTTGCGAGGAGCCGCCGGAGCTGCCCTCCTCAAGGCTCTGTATCCAGTCGAGCATCTCCTGCAAGGTCTTGATGGAGATGAGCTTCTCAAAGGATTCCTCCATGTCGTCCTCGTCATCGGGGAAGGCCGCGCGCTCGCGCAGACCGCCGACGATCTCCATCTTCTTGATGGAGTCGATGCTCAGGTCGGCCTCGAGGTTGGCGGAGAAATCGAGCATGTCGATAGGATAGCCGGTCTTCTCGCTCACCACGTCCAGGATGATGGCACGCACCTCCTCGGTGGAAAGCTCCAGTATGGAGGGCAGGGCGCTGCCTGCGTCCGCAACGACCACTTCCGCCTCACTGGTGGAGATGTCGATGGGGGAGGCGGGCAAAGCGGCAGACGCGGTAGTGTCAAAGCGTCGTGGCGCCGCCGCGGCGCGCGGAATGATCTCCGTCTGTCCCAGATAGCCCAGCATCACGTCGCGCTGGTCTTGGATGACAGCGTTCATGTTGTCCAGGTACGACATCATGATCTGCTCGGGGCTTGCGCCCGCGTACGCTGCGTTCAGTGAGAAGCTCCCAAAGGCCCCCGCTTCTCCCAGTTTGTTTGCGTGAACGGGGAGGTTGCCGTTTTCTGGCACGGCTTTCTGCCCGTCCACATTCCACACCGTGCCCTTTTTGCGATAGCTTTCCGGCTGGTCTATATCCAACACCGTAACACCCCTTCCTTCGAATAAACCCTTCAGATCGATTGTCCTGCCCGAGGCGATATAACGCCCCAACCCGTGTAAGAGCAGGCTTACACCCTCCGCGTCCTTGCGCTCCGTCTGTATAAGGAGGGCTTCTTTATCGGCAAGTATCTTGTTCGCAAGCCCTGTCAGCACGCCGCCGGGGCCTACTTCGATGAATACGCGCGCCCCGTCCTCGTACATCGCCTCTATCTCATCGACAAAGCGTACGGGTTTGACGAGGTGCTCTCCCAGGCGGCGCTTTATGGCCGCTGAGGTCTGAGGATAGCGAGCGGCAGTCGTGTTCGACCAGACGTCGAGCGCCGGCTTGCTCAGCTTTACGTCCTTCAGCGTCTGGGCGAAGATGCCCTCCGCGTCCGCGAGCAGGGGAGAGTGGAAGGCGGCTGCCACGTTCAGCTCGCTGAAGTTGACCTCTGCCTCCTTCAGTTTGTCGGCAAAGGCCGCGATAGCCTCCGTTGTGCCTGCCACCACGATCTGACGTGGCGCGTTGAGGTTTACTGCCCAGAGGTCCTTCTCGCCCGCCAACAGACCGTCGAGGGTCTGCTTGTCGGTGCTTACGGCGATCATGCGCCCGGGGTCTGCCCCCACCGCGCTGAGGACGGCCTGCGCGCGCGCGCGGCTCAAACCGAGTAGGTCTTCAGCCGCGAGCGCGCCGGCAAAGCTTAAAGCGGGCAGCTCGCCGTAGCTATGCCCACAGGCCATATCTGCCGCAACGCCGAAGTCGCGCAGGAGCTCCGCGATCCCCAGATCGACGAGGCCCAGCAGCGGCTGTGCGTTCAGGGTGTCGGTGATAGCGGCACGTTGAGCGGCCTTCTCCTTTGCGCTGAAGGCCGCGGGCGGGAACAATATTTCCTCATATTCGGGATGCGCCTCAAGCAGGCGACGCAGTTTGGGGAAGATGACAAACAAGTCGGCCGCCATGTTCACGCGTTGGCTCCCCTGCCCGGGGAACAGGAAGGCCACCTTGCCCTCGAGGGGCTCAAGTGGGTAGACGCCGCTGGCAGACTCGCCGTTTAAGGTGGCGTCGATGCTCGCGAGCAGCTCCTCGCGGCTTTCGGCCACGATGGCGTAATGGATGGCGCTCTCAGCAGCCTCCTCGGCCTTTTCGCCCTCGCCAGCCTCAGCGGTCGCGTTGGCCTCGTCCTCGCCGTAGCAGGCCAGGCTGTAGGCAATGTCCCTGAGTTTGAGGCGGTTGTTTATGAGCAGGAGCGTGCGCACCTTCTCCATGAGCGTGCGTGCTTCCTCAGCGCTCTTGCCGCGGAACACCAGCAGCTCGGAGGGCCATGCCTTGAGCACGGTGTCGGGGCGCGTATCCCCGTAGCTCTCAACCAGCGCGTGGAAGTTCGTACCGCCGAAGCCGAAGCCGCTCACGCCGGCAATGCGGCGCTCCTCGCTCCAAAGCCCCGGTTTATCCGTACGGAAGAAGAACGGCCCCCCATCCACGTAAGCGTCGTTGGGCGATTGGAGGTTGAGGGTTGCCGGCCGTATCCCGTGCTGGACGGCGAGTACGGCCTTGATGAGCCCAGCAGCGCCAGCGGCGCACTTCGTGTGGCCTATCTGGGTCTTGACGGAACCGAGCTGGGTGCGCTTGGGCAGCGCGCCCGCGTCGAGGAATACGTCGGTCAGCGCGCCGAGTTCGATGCGGTCGCCCACCGAGGTGCCCGTGCCGTGGGCCTCAACGAGTCCCACGTCCGAGGGCTGTATGCCGCTGGTGGCGAAGGCCTCCTCCAGTGCTTTTATCTGACCGCGCCTGCTTGGAGCGGTAAGGCCGAGGTTCTTGCCGTCGCTCGAGGCGCCCATGCCCCGGATGACGGCGTATATCTTGTCGCCATCGCGCTCGGCGTCCTCAAGACGCTTGAGCAGAAGCACACCGACGCCCTCACCGAGCGTGATGCCGTCGGCGTCTTTGTCGAAGGTAGCGCAGTAGCCGCGCTTGGAGAGCGCGAAGGTGCTCGAGAACATGAGGAAGTCGCCGATGGAGTTGTGTGCGTCGGCCCCGCCGAGCACCACCATATCGGCGCGATGCGAGGTAAGCTCGCCATAGGCTATGTCGAGCGCGGCGAGCGATGAGGCGCAGGCGGCGTCGACGGTGAAGTTGCGTCCGCCAGTGTTGAGGCGGTTGGAGATACGGCCGGAGATAACGTTGGAGAGCACACCGGGGAAGGAGTCCTCGGTGAGACGCGGCAGCATCTCGTTGAGCTCGGGCGTCAGTTCGCCGAACATATGACGCAGCCCTGCACGGAAGCCGTAGGCGGTGGTAAGCTCGCCTGCTCCCTGAGCGCCGAAGATAACCGAGGTGTTCTCCAGGTCAACCCCGGAGAGGTCACCATAACCCGCGTCCTCAAAGGCGCGTTTGGTTATCAGCAGGCTCAGAAGCTGAATGGGCTCGATGGCGGCAAGGGATTGCGGCGTGATGCCGAACTCAAGCGCGTCAAAGTCGGCCGTGCCGATGAAGCCTCCCCATTTGGAGACAACGTGGTCGGTATCCTTGGGGTCCGGGTCGTAGAACAGCTCGGTGGACCAACGCGTGGCCGGCACCTCCGTGATGCTGTTCTTGCCGAACAGGATGTTGCGCCAATACTCCTCGAGGTCCTCCGCGTCGGGGAACATCGCCGCCATGCCGACAACGGCCACAGACCCAGAGGTCGGGGTTACGTTCTGCGGCTCCGCGGCGGGCTTGAGCTCCTCAAGCAAAGCTCGGCTCTTATCGATGAGCCGGCTGTGGAGGGCGTCGATGGTGGTCACCTTGTTGATGAGCGGGGTAACGGCGCCTGTCATGTAGAGGCCCTTCTCCCGCTGTGCGTCCAAAGGAAGCTCTATCAGCTCATCGCCCTGGCGCTCAATGCCCTTGGAGGCTATGCGCAAACGGCCGATGTTGAGGTCTTCCAGCTGCATGAGGACGTCAACGGTGTCGGTTCCCTCGCTGAGCATGCGACGACGCTCATCTGCGAAGAACTCGGTGAAGGGGGAGGGTACGGAGCGGGTCTCCTGACCCTTGCCGGACTTGAGCAGCACGGTGGAGTCGCCCTCGATGAGCAGGCGGCGGTATTCCTCCGTGATGGCGCCGCTTTTAACTATCTCTTTGGTGAACAGATAGGCAGTACCGGCGATTATGCCGACCTTGGCGCCGCGGGCAGACAGAGGTATCGTCACCAGGCGCACGAAGGCGGCCGAGAACTCGTCGTGGATGCCGCCAGCGAAGAACAGGTTCAGCGCGGCGGTGTCCTCATGGGCGAGCAGGAGGTTCATCTGCTTCTCCCAGAGCACGGTTGAGAACAACGGACCCACATGTCCGCCGCTCTCGCGTCCCTCGAAGATAAAGGAGCGGGCGCCTTCCTTTAAGAACATCTCAAGCAGCCCGGCTGCCGGTACGTGCAGAAAGACCTTGATGCCGTCCTGCTCAAAGGGCTTGGCCAGGGAGGGCCGTCCGCCGGCGATGAGCACGACGGGAGGTTTTACCTCACGGATGAGGCGGGTCTGCTCCTCCAGCATCTTGGGATAGGCAAAGCCCAGGATGCCCACGCCCCACGCCTTACCCTCAAGCGCCTCGGCGGTCTTGGTAAGTGCGTTCTCGGCGGCTGCGCCCCGCATCATGCTCATGGCGAGGAAGGGCAAAGCGCCGCCATCGGCTACGTTGCGCAGGAAGGCGGGAACATCGCTTATACGAGCCATGGGCCCCTGTGCGAGCGGGAGTTCGGTACCGAGATACTCGCTCATGGCGTCGCCGCGCGTGAGAGCATCGCGGGTCTGGGCCAGGCGCAGATGTGAATCAGTGGCGCGCTCAATGGCTTTTATGAGGTAGCGCAGGCGCCGGTATTCCTTGGCGTAATCGGGAGCCAGTATGGCGTCCTGCCCAAGGGGCACACAGTCGTGCTCCGCGTCGATGCCTATGCGGGGCAGTAGCTCGTCAAAGCTCGTGTCCTCACCCGGGTCGGGCGCACCGGGGCGCAGCAGGTAACGGTAGTCCCCGCTCGTCCGTATCTCGCTTCCGCTCAAACGCCCTATGGTTGTTTTGAGGTCCTCGGAAAGACAGCACTCGGGGAACAGCGCGACCTGGGAGTCCAGGATGACGCCCTGGGCGCCAAGGGTCAGATAGGCGGCTGCCGAATGGACGCCGACGCCTCCTTGTATATAGAGAGAGGCTTTAGCCTTGCGAGATGGCTCAAGCAGGCTCTGGAACAAGAGGAAGGATGAGTCCTCCGCGCATCTTCCCGCGCCCTCGCTGCCTTTGAGGACCAAGGCCTTTGCCTTTTGGGACAGGGCCTCTTTGGCTTCTGCCACCGAGTGCACCTGCCACAGTACCTCGGCTTTCGTCCCCTTGGGCTTTGTGAATCCCCAGGGAAGCACCACGCGTGATACCTGCTCGGGTAACGGTAGATCTGCCAGGGTTTCGTCGGCGATGCATACGCCGAAGGGCTGTCGCAGCCTTTGGGCCGTTGTTGCCAAAGCGTCTGTTGCCTCTTCGCGGCTTCTCCCCAAATGCAGGATAGGAAAAGCACCCGAGTGGGCGGTAGCTACTGCCAAGGACACATCCGGAGCCTCAAAAGGCGTGCTAATCGCGATTCTGGTGTTCAAGCTTCCTCCTCTTTCATCACATCAGTGAAGCATAGAGGGAACGAGCGTTCTTTCCCCCTATTCGTTCGCCATGCAAACAAGGAAACACCCCGTCGCCCGTTTGCTTACGAACCAGAACGTTCTTAATTTAGATGTGTAAGGGATTAACACACGACACCGGATCGACCTACCCAACAACGGTCGCCCCCACAATCCCCCCACGTATCGTACATACCACTATAACGGGTTGTTGCAGAATTTTCTAGTGAAATATGATGATTTTTCCCACAAGGGGTCAATTTTGTGCTAAAGCCCCACAAAAAGGGCACGATTATGCCCCCTCCCGTTGTGCGGTATGCGGTTGGGGGTGGTGGCTTGCTAGATGAGAAGCTCGCGCGCCTTGTCTTCTATCAGGTCGTAGCGGAAGTTCGTCAGTTGCTCCCTGAGGTCGCTGACAAGCCGGGGGTGCGCGCGGTAGCGCACGACGTCCAGCTTGTCGATGGCCTGCTGCATGCCCTCAACATCAAAACTGCGGGTTGCCTCGAGCAGCTCGCGCAGAAGCTCGCGGTCGGGCGCGTCTGCTACGGGGCGCAGGTCGCCGTCGGCGTCCTCGCTTTGCTCAACCTTGTCCACTATGGCCTCGAGCTGCGCTATCAGCTCGCGGACGTGTGCGATGACCGTGGGGTTGTCTTGCTCAACGGTTGCCCAGTCGTTGGCCTTGGAGGCAAGCTCAAGGGCCTTTGCCTCGTCGCCGAGCTTCATCGCGCTGATGCCGTAGCAACTGCCTTTAAGGCCGTGTATGCGTATCGCGTAGTCGCTCAAGGTCTCCGGCGTAACGCTTGCGAGCGTCTCAAGGGCCTCCGGCGTGTTTTTGATAAAGGATTTTATGATACGCAGGTAAATCGCGGGCTGGTTCCCAAAGCGGGCCAGGCCGTCTGCGTAATCGACGCCCTCGATGGGGCTCTCGTCAAGTATCGCGCGTATCTTATCGTTCTCTAAAGCCATGGTTGGAATCTCCCATCTCCCACATGCGAGTGTTTTTACTCGATTTTGCTCCGCAAACGCGCTTGAGGTGCTTGCGGAACCGTTGTTCTCAGTTCTCGTTTCCGGGCGCGGCGGCGGCCTGTTTGGCTCTGATCTCGATCTCGGCTGCGGCTTCCTGCTCGGGCGTTGGCAGCTGCTCGATGTCGCGATTCGATACCACAATCTGGATGAACTCCTCCTCGTGGCGCTTCACGATCTCGGTGAGATACGGATCGAAGTGCCTCCCTGCGTCCGCATAGATGAGGGCGAAGGCTTCCTCGGGAGTCCAAGCATGTTTGTAGGGCCGTTCCGACGTGAGGGCATCGAACACATCCGCGACTGCGGCGATTCGTGCGCTCAGTGGAATCTTATCACCCTTCACGCCGTTAGGATAGCCCGTGCCGTCCCACTTCTCGTGATGTCCGTAAACAATTTCAAAAGCGGTCCACAGCAAGGAGTCCTCGCCCATCTTCTCGATGGCCTGGCTCAACATCTTGGAACCATAGATGGGATGGGTTTTGATAACGCGGAACTCCTCCTCCGTGAGCTTGCCGGGTTTGAGGAGCACGTTGTCGGGCATGGCGAGTTTGCCGAGGTCATGGAGCTTAACGGCGTCGACGATGTCGCGGCCGTACTGCTCGGTTATCTGATAGATCCCGTGAGGGTCGGCGAGGAGGTCGTTGACGATGACCTCGGTAAAGAGCACCACGCGCTCGATATGGGCGCCGGTTTCGTGGTCGCGCATGTCGGAGGCCTTGGCGAGCAGGTCGATGGTGATTTTGTCGCGCCGCTCGAGCTTCTGATTGGCCGCGCGCAGTTCCTCGGTCCTCAGTTTGACGAGGTCCTCAAGGCGGTGGCGATGGTGGTACAGCTCTATCTGGAGCCGGACACGGGTCAGCAGCGAGCCGGGCCGGAAGGGTTTGAGCAGGTAGTCCATTGCGCCGATCTCCAGCGCGCGTACCTCATCCTCGCTGTCTACCGAGCCCGTGAGGAAGATGACGGGGATGGTGCGGGTTGCTGGGTCGTCCTGAAGCTGCTGGAGCACTTCCAGCCCGGTCATGTTGGGCATGTTGTGGTCGAGCAGTATGAGGTCGGCGCTGTTGTTCTTGAGATAGGAGAGGGCGGCCTCGCCCGAGGTGAACGGGCGCACAGTGTAATCCTGTTTGAGGACTTCGAGAACGGCGTTTAAGATGATTGGATCATCATCAACAGTGAGTATCACGGCTTTATCTGTGTTGCCTGTCATGGAAGCTGCTATCCCTTCGACGCAAGTCCTGTCCCTGAACGGACTCGGCGGATCTGAGTCATCGCTACGTCAGTTGCTGCCCTGTTCTGGTTGTGTGTGCGAAACTCCCGTGAACGAACTGTCTGTGCCAAATATCAATATTCAGTATACGGGTTTTTTAGTCTACGCGTCACCCAGAATCACAAACCTTTCGCCCGGGCGAACGTCTGTGGGGCTGGTGACACGTACCGCGTGTTTTGAGCGTGTGCAATCAGGCATCGATGGGCGCAAATGCCCATTCGCCGTCACGGAATACGGGGATACTGGCGCCGTCTGCTTTGACGCCGGTTATGTTGAGGTCGGCGCTGCCTATCATGAAGTCCACATGGGTTGCGCTCTTATTAACGCCGGCGGCTTTGAGCTCCTCTGCATCCATCGCTTGCCCACCTTCGAGGCAGTCGGGGAAGCCCTGACCAACAGCCAGATGGCACGAAGCGTTCTCATCGTACAGGGTGTTATAGAACAGGATGCCGCTTTGCCGAATGGGCGAGGTCCACGGCACAAGAGCGCACTCGCCAAGCCGAACGGCGTCCTCGTCCACGGCGAAAATGGCTTCGAGCACGTCATTGCCGGTACGCGCATGGTACTCCGTTACGCGGCCGCCCTCAAATCTCAGCCAGAAGTCCTGGATGAGACTGCCGTGATGCACCAGCGGCATACTGGAGTAGACGATGCCCTCGGCGCGCAGGCGATCGGGCGTGGTGAATATCTCCTCGGTGGGCATGTTGGGGAAGAACTCCGTGCCAGCGGTGGTAACGTCGCCGCCACCCTGCCAAAGACCCTTGGTGTTGAGGCCAATGGTGAGGTCGGTGCCGAGGCTGTTGGTGTAGTGCAGGGCGTCGAAGTGCTGTGCGTTGAGCCATGCCTTGCGCGCATCAAAGCTCGCACGATGTTCCTGCCAGGCGGCGACAGGGTCTGGCTCGTTAACGCGTGTGGTGTTGAAGATGGCCTCCCAGAGCTTTGCCGTAGCTTCCTCGGGCGACAGGGTGGGAAAGACGTGCTGCGCCCAGGCCGGAGCAGCCGCGCCGGCGATGCACCAGACCACGCGGCCCTGGTCGATACCGTCGTAGAACTCCTTGCAGGCCTCGTGTGAGGCGCGTGCGTTGGCAACGAGTTTGCGCTGGTCGACGCCTGTGAGCGCCAGAGGGTCCTCGCTGATGATGCTGAGTACGGCGGCGCCTTCTCGTGCCAGGGAATTGTTGAGCAATGCCTGCCACTCGGGGAAGTGCTCAAAGACCTCGAGTGCGCAGTTCTCGTAGTGCAGCCGGGCAATCTTCTCATCCCCGAAGCGTACCGTTACGTGGCGTGCGCCCTGTTGGTAAGCCTCGGCTACCAGCAGCCGGGCAAACTCAACGCAGTCGGTAGAGGCGGAGAGCAAAAGTTCCTGCCCCGGTTGGAGATTGCAGCCCGCACGAATGATGAGCCGGGCGTAAGCCGTAAGCCTGGCAGCGAAGTCTTGCTTCATTTGTTCTGTCCTCCTTGGGCGAGAGCGCAACCGAGGTTGAGAAGGGACTCTACCTGGGCATCGGTTGGGGCCTCGGCGTAGACGCGCACGAGGGGCTCGGTGCCGGAGGGGCGTACAAGCAGCCAACTGTCCGAGGCGAGCTCAAACTTGATGCCATCGCCGCTGCTGACGGCGACGAGCGTCTCGTCAAGGGGTGAAAACAGCTCCTGGTAGCTCTCTGTGCCAAGCGTATCCACGTTAACATGGGTCGCCAACAGCTGGGCCTTCTGCTCGGGAGTCAGGCGCAGGTCCCGGCGCGCGTACTCGAGGGTTCCCAGCGTGGCGAGCAGATCGTCAACCAGTTCATGAAGCTTCTTGCCCTTTTGAGCCATAAGCTCGGCGAGCAGCAGCGCCATGAGCAGTCCGTCGCGCTCGCGTACGTGGCTGGGGATGCCGATGCCGCCGGATTCCTCGCCACCGATGAGCACGTCGCCCTTGAGCATCTCCTCGTATATCCACTTAAAGCCGATGGGCTTGGTGGTGAGCGCGAGGCCGAGGCGGTCGCATTGGCGACGCAGGAGGTTGGAGCCGGCCCGCGTGCGAATGACCCGGCCGGTTTGTCCACGGTCCTCCACCAGATGGCCGATGAGCAAGGCAAGCACGCGATGGGAGCTTACGTAGGCGCCCGTGTCGTCTATGGCTCCGATGCGGTCGGCGTCGCCGTCGGTTACAAAGCAGGCGCCGTAGCCACCCTCGGCCACCTTTGCGGCCCCTGTGCGGACCCAGGGGAGGATGGGCTCGGGGTGCAGGCCGTTGAAGCTGGGGTCCTGCTCGCCGTTGACTTCCGTTACCTCAACGCCGAGTTGGCGCAGCAGCTCGGCCAGGTAACCGCGGCCCGCGCCGAACAGGGGATCCACCACAACGCGCAGGCCTGCCTTCTCGATGACCGAGCGGTCGACGAGGGCGGTCAGCGACGCGAGATAGGGGGCCATGATGTCCTGGAGGCGGAAGGGGGGCGAGAGAGGGCGGTCTTTTGGCGAGGCGTCCGGCGGCGAGGCGTCCGCAGAGGAGAAAGGCGCCTGGGGGGCCGTTGCCGGCTTACTGGGTGTGCCGTTTTGCGCGACGGCAAAATTCGCGAGCGCCTCCTCAAAGCAGGCCGGCACCTCGTCGACAAGCTCAGCCTCAACCTCATCGGTAAAATCCGCCGGAGAAGCGCCGCCGTCGGCCATGCGCAGCTTGATGCCCAGGTACTCAGCAGGATTGTGGCTTGAGGTGAGCATGACGCCGCCCACCGCATGCGGGTTGCGCGCAACCGTCCAGCACAGAGTCGGTGTAGGGCAGTACCGGTCGGAGACGATAACGTCAAAGCCGTGTGCGGCGACAACGGTTGCCACCAGTGCGGCGTAGCGCCCGGCGTCCTGGCGGCAGTCATAGCCGACGATGATGGTGGGCGAGGTAGGCGACGATTCTCCGCCAGGGCCCTGCTTCTCAGGGTTTTGTTCGGTATCTTGTCCGTCGGCCCGCTCGACGTACCGTTCACCGGCTTGTTTTTGCCGTTTGAATACCCGAGCGGCGGCAGCGGCAACACGAGCCGCGCTACGTACGTTGAAGTCCTCCCCGATGATGGCGCGCCATCCGTCGGTGCCGAAATGAACCGAATCGACAGGAGCCTGCGTGTCGCTCAGGGTGGCAGCTGTCCTTACGCTATCGCTATCCTTCAATCCGCCAGCTCCTATACAGGTACGAGGTAAGGGATATTGTCACAGGGGATGATGCCGGTAAAGGCGCTAAACCGACGCAGAGATGGGTACGTTGGAGGCGAGGGGCGTCGTAGCAGGATTTCTCCTGCTCGCAACCAACGTACCCATCTCTGCGGTCGCCGCAAAACCGACGACAGGTCTTTGTGTGTCACCCATTATGTCACAAAACAGTCTTTACCGGTCGCGCAAGGTCATATTATAGACAAAATCCTCTGTGTGCGGGGCGAAAAAGAAACAAACCGCTATACTTTGATAATCCCACCCCGTCTGAATAAGAGGAGTATAGATGAAAATCAAAAGAAGCACGACCTCCGAGGGGAAGATCGAGCTTGAGGTTACTGCGCCCGCCGACAAGGTGCAGGAGGCCATCCGGTTTGTCGATTTCCAGCTTGCGCTGCAAAACGGCATCCAACCCCAGAGGCCCGAGGAACTCAACAACGCGGTCAAGGAGAAACTCGGCGAGGCCTATTACAACTCCTTCCTTGAGTTCGAGGTCGCGCGTTTTCTCGCTCCCTTCGCCGTTACGCAGGAGAAGCTCGCCATCATCGGCAGTCCCAAGGTAAGCTCCCCTCCGGCAGGCGTCACCCCGGGGAAGGAACTCAGCTTTACCGTCGAGGTGACCCCCAAGCCGGTCTATGAGCTCAGCGACTTCAGCCCCGTGAAGATACAATCCCGGCGCGCGCAGGTCAGCGACACCGAGGTAGAGCAGCAGCTCGTGATGCTCGCGGAACGCGCCGCAAGCCTTGAGAAGGACGATGACCGCCCCGTTGCGGAGGGCGACATCGTGCTGTTCTCCCTCAAATCCCTCGACGAGAAGGGTGAGGAGATCGCGGCCTTTACCGCCGAACGGCGCAGCTACGGCCTTGGCAGGGGCGGCATGCCGGCTGATTTTGACAAGAACCTCATCGGGATGAAGCCGGGCGAGACGCGGACCTTCACGGTGAGCGAGACGATCCCGCAGGCGCCCGACGCGGACGGCGCGAGCGCTGGCGAGGACGCGAAGGAAGGCGTCGCGAAGACCCTCACCGTCACCTTTACCGTTGAGCTTCTCGAGATACAGAAGCGAGTCATACCCGCCATCACGGACGCATGGGTAGAGAAGAACATCCCCAACGTTAAGACGGTTCCTGAGCTACGTGAGGAGATACGCAAGCAGGGGCTTGCCCAGCGGGAGCAGGAGCTCGCAGGGGCGCGGCGCTTCTTTGTGGCCTCGGAGCTCGCCAAGCGGTTTAAGGGCAAGATTCCCGATGAGCTGTACGAGATGACCCGCAACAGTATCGTGCAGAGCCTGCAACAAAGTCTCCGGGAGCAGGGGCGTACTCTGGAGGAGTTCATCCAGCAGCAGGCCGGTGACGAGCAGCAGTTCTCGATGCAATTGATGATGCAGGCCCGCGAGATGCTTGCGCAGGGCTTTAGCCTCGACGCGTTGGCGCGGCACCTTGAGCTTGAGGTCACTGACGAGGACATCGCGGAGACCTTCCGCCTCATGGCGCCTGGCCACGAGAAGGAGGCGCGGATGGAGTTTGAGCTCACGGGGCGCATGTACCAGGTCCACGAGGGCGCGCTGCGCAACAAGGCGAACAAATGGCTGCTGGAAACCGCCGAGATAGAGTACCTCGACTGACGCAGCAGTCCGCCGTTGCCACCCATCACCCGGGGACTTGCCGCCCGCCATCCTGGAGTCTGCCGTCTGTCATCCGGGGACTTGCCGCCCGCCATCCTGGAGTTTGCCGCCCGGCATTCCGCCGCGCCCTCCTGCTCGTCATTCTGGGCTTGTCCCAGAATCTACGTGGTAAACTCGTAGGTAAATATGACGTTTTACCGTATCGCCCCCTAGAGAATACAGAAAACGGAGTGAACCGATGAAGGCAATCATCCCCGCCGCGGGACTCGCAACGCGCTTTTTGCCAGCCACGAAGGCGCAGCCCAAGGCGATGCTCCCCGTGCTCAACAAACCCGCCATCCAATATGTGGTAGAAGAAGCGTTGGCGGCGGAGGCTGACGAAGTCGTTGTTGTCGGCAACGCCCAAACGCAGGCCATCGCGGCGCATTTTTCGCCAGATGAGGCGCTGGTTGCTCAGCTTGAGGGGAGGGGAAAGACTAACTATGCAGACGAGGTGCGCCGTGTTGGCAGCCTGCCGGTCTCCTTTGCCGAGCAGCCCGAGCCGCTCGGACTGGGACATGCTATCCACTGTGCAGCCGCCAAGGTCCTCGGCGACGCGGGCGACGCGGAAGCGGAGCCTTTCTACGTGCTGCTCAGCGACGTGTTGGTCCCCGACAACGCCCTGCTGCCCCGCATGCTCGCCTCAAGCCGTGCGCATGGGGGGGCGAGTGTCATCGCGGTGATCCGCGTGCCGCGCGAACAGGTCAACCGCTTCGGCGTTATCGCGGGAGAGCCTGTTGAAGGCGGCATCTGGCGCATTACGGGCATGGTTGAGAAGCCTTCTGTTGAGCAGGCGCCTTCCGACCTGGCGATCTTTGGGCGCTACCTGCTCACGCCGCGGGTCATGGAGTTGCTTTCTCGCGTTGCTCCTGGCGCCGGTGGCGAGATACAGCTCACCGACGCGCTTATCGAGCTGCTCGCCTACGAGGAGGTCTACGCGCTCATCGTCGACCCCGATGAAGGCTTTGATGTGGGCACCGTCGAGGATTGGCTCTCAACAAACCTCCGCCTCGCCGAACGCGCTGCTCCTTCGGGAGCTGCTGGTTGACGCGGCAGACCAACGCGGCGTGTCGGTTCAACATCAAATCTGTGTCGAATCTGTGCAAATACCAACACAAAGCATGGGTGAATGGCCTATACTGTAAGATTCGTTCCATCGAGAAAGGAAGCCTGTGGCAGAAGCCCCAAACACACGGTTCGCTCCCGAGATAGAGATGCTTGAGCCTGAGCTTGAGAAGCTGGTTGGCGAGTACAAGAAGGTCGGCTCCATCTCAGAGGAGGAAGCAAAGGAGTTCTTCTCCAACTACGATCTCACCGATAAGCAGGTAACAGCCGTCCTCGACTATTTGCGTTCGCACGACATCAGCGTTGAGCATGATGCTGACGACCAGGAGATGGAGCTCCCCGGCGGGGTCTCATCCATCGGCTTGGTTGACGACGATGACGACGTAACCGTGAGTCTTTCCGACGAGGAGATACTGGAAGGCATACCCGAGGACGAGCTAAAATCCGCCGAAGCCATCGACGTGGTGTTGCCGAAGGTGAGCACGCGCTCAAGCAAGACGGGCAAGAAGCGTCAGGCGTCCGACTCCGCCGCCGTGTTGCTTACGGGCGACCCGGTGCGCATGTACCTCAAGGAGATAGGCAAAGTCTCGCTACTTACCGCCGCCGAGGAGATAGACCTCGCGATGAAGATAGAGGCAGGGCTGGAGGCCTCCGCCCAGCTTGAGGACGCCTACCGCAAGAAGGTTGAGCTTGAGCGGCGCGAAAAGCGTCGTCTTACCCGCGTGGAGCAGGTAGGGCTCGACGCAAAGCAGCAGCTCATTGAGGCGAACCTGCGCCTCGTGGTGTCCATCGCCAAGCGCTACGTAGGGCGCGGCATGCTCTTTTTGGACCTCATTCAGGAGGGCAACCTCGGCCTTATCCGCGCGGTGGAGAAGTTCGACTACACCAAGGGCTTTAAGTTCTCCACCTACGCGACCTGGTGGATACGCCAGGCGATAACCCGTGCCAT
>JAITEK010000004.1 GCA_031282085.1 Coriobacteriales bacterium | reverse complement strand
CCTGATAACGACATCTGGATTGCCGCAACTGCTCGCGAGCATGGGTTGCCAGTCGCCACGTTCGATAAGCATTTTACATATATCGAAGACATTGAATTATTGAAATGATGATAATGCGCCGTTGTGCCGATACTGTGCTACTCAAAGTTTGCGCGTACGAGTCTGGTAGAACGGTTGAGGGTCGAATAGGATTATAGCCTGTGAGAAAAAGGGTAGTGGAGTGACCCCGTGACAAACACGGAATCACTCCACTACGGTTGTGGTGCATGGTGCGACTTACTTGAAGAAACTGATCAGTGCGTTGAAGATGTCGATCAAAAGCTGACGCCAAGACATAATCCCACCTCCTTCCCGACAAAAACATGATATTCGGCTTAAAGCCGATAACACGTCCCCCCTTGTCGGAAACCCCCCTTTTGTGACCAAGGCAGCCAAATTCATGATTGCCACAGTCACCATCCGCTGTTCCCCACACAGAAGTTCAACGAACAGCTCATATGATACCCGATTTGTAGCATATGTGGGAAGAGGGGAAAATAAACTTTCTTGTCGCTGTTCATCCGCTGTTCGTGCCCTCCCCGTGCCTTGTTCGTGTCACCTTGCCTTTCTCTCTTGGTTTGGCTCTTAGTTTGGCGTTGCGGATATTGAAGTGAGCCTGTCCTGTCTATGGTATTATGACTGTGATAAGAGTGAGCTTTTATCGAGAGAAAATACCGCTTACCTACCGAGCATACTCTGGCGGGCAACCCGATTGCATCTTTTCCGCGAGTAATATAGGACAGTTAAGGATTAGAAAAGTGCCAATTACAACCGTGTTTTTTGATGTGGGTAATACCTTGCTTACCCCTGCAGTGCCCGAGTCCGAGGTGCTGGTTGCGGCAGTCGCCAGCTTGGGAGCAACCGTAGACGCCGAGCTTGTGCGCCAGAGCATCCCTCGCATGTATCAGTACTACGAGCAGATGTACGAGGCCGACAATTCCATTTGGGCGAGCGAGGACCGTGCGACCAGCATCTGGCTCACCATGTACGAGTATCTCTGCAACCTCATCGGCATCCCTCAACTTGCTCCCGAAGTTGCGCGTCTGGGCTACGAGCGCTTTCTCGACCCCCGGAGTTGGAAGCCCTTTGATGACGTGATGCCCACGCTTGAGGCATTGCGTGCACGAGGGATACGTATGGGGCTTATCTCAAACTGGGACAGCTCGCTTGAGAATATCGTAAACGGAGTAGGACTCGGTGCATACTTTGACGTGCTCATCTCGTCGAGTGTAGTTGGTCTGCATAAGCCGCAGCCAGAGATATTCTTGCTCGCGTTGGAAGAGGCGGGGGCCACAGCGCATGAAACCCTGCACGTTGGCGACCATTTGCAGGCCGATATTGGCGGAGCAGCAGCTGTGGGAATCGCCCCCGTGCTCATCGACCGCAATGACAGGCATGGGGATGTTGAGGGCGGCTCGTACGCACGTGTCCGGGACCTGCGGGAGATTGCCAACCTTCCGTCGTTTTGCGCCTGATGGGCTTTTAGCAGATACGGGGGAGTTGTTCGCCGACGAGCATGTCGAGGATGCGCTTGGATCCGAAGGCGGTGCGGACGTAGGCGCGAGGGCTCTCGCTGCTGCTGCCACCAGCACCAGTACCCTCATCGGACGTGGTGCTCGGAGAGGTCACCTCACCGATGAGTGCCGCGTCGGCCCCATAGCGCGAGGCGTGCATGGCAACCAGTGCCGCGTCGGCCTCCTCAGCGGGAACCACGCAGACCATCTTCCCCTCATTGGCCACCTGCAACACGTCGTAGCCCAGCATCTCACAGGCGCCACGCACTTGGTCGCGCACCGGTATGGCCTCCTCGTCAATCGTCATCACGGTGTTGCTTTGGTGGGCAAGCTCGTTGAGGGTGGAGGCAATCCCGCCGCGCGTGGGGTCGCGAAAGCAGCGCGTGTTTGGCGCCGCCTCAAGCACCGCAGCGATGAGATGGTTGAGGGGTGCAACGTCGCTTTTGATGGTGGTGCTGAAGCTCAGATTCTCGCGGCAGGAGATGATGGCGATACCGTGGTCGCCAAGCGTGCCTGAGATGAGGATGCGGTCGCCTGGCTGGCAGAGTGTGCCCGAGAGAGCGCTCGGGCGGGCGTCTGTGTGGGTGCCTGTGTCCACATCCGCATCGGTTTCTCGGCCCGCAGTCGCTTTTGCGCTTTGCGCGGGCAGAATACCCACGCCACTTGTGTTGATGTAGATGCCGTCACCTTGCCCTCGGCTGACCACCTTTGTGTCGCCGGTGACTACCTGCACGCCAGCCTCGCGTGCGGTGGCGGCTATCGAGGTGCAGATGCGTCGCAGCTCATCGAGGGAAAAGCCTTCCTCAAGCACAAAGGCGACCGAGAGCCACAGGGGTTGTGCCCCGGAGGTGGCCACGTCGTTGACGGTTCCGCAGACGGCAAGGCGTCCTATGTCGCCGCCGGGAAAGAAGCGCGGCGTCACAACAAAGGTGTCGGTGGAGAAGGCTAACGCGCCACTGCCGAAGCCGCCACCGTCAACACCAGCAACCGCGGGCGGCAGGGCCAGCATCGCGGCGTCATCACCTTTCTTAAGGACGTCGCTGCCGTAGACATCGAGGAACAAGCCCTCGATGAGGTCGTGCATCATAGCGCCACCGCTGCCATGCGCCAGAAGCACGCAGTCCTGGTCCCGCTCAACCTCTTGTCCGGCTCCGTTCAAACTCTGGTTCATGCGTCAGTCCTTTACCTGGTAGCGGTGGTATGCCGCGCAGCTGCCTTCGCTTGAGACCATGCAGGGCCCCATGGGGTTGGCTGGCGTACAGGCGCGGCCAAAGAGTGGGCATCCGTTGGGCGAGAGGGCGCCGCGCAGCACGTCGCCGCAGCGGCAGCCGCGCGGCTCAACCGTCGGTTCAACCACAGGCTCAAAGCGCCGTGTCGCGTCAAAGGCGGCAAACTCCTCACGGATGGCGTAGCCGCTTTGAGGGATTACGCCTAAGCCGCGCCAATCCGCATCGCCGGTGGTAAAGACGCGGTCGATGACGGCGCGTGCAGTGGGGTTGCCCTCGGGCATAACGGCGCGCCGGTAGGCTATCTCGATGCGCGGTGCGCCTTCCACCAGCTGCTCGAGCAGCTGCGCGATGCCCTGTAGCACGTCGACCGGTTCAAAGCCGGTTATCACACCAGGGATGGCATGTTCTTCGGCGAGAAAGGTGTAGGGCGCCACGCCGAGGATGGTACTGACGTGTCCCGGCAGGATGAGGGCGTCGAGCGCGACCTCGGGGTCGGCGATGAGGGCCTCAAGCGCGGGAGGAACACGCTTGTGCGCGGCGAACACCGAGAAGTTCTCCAGGCCTGCGGCGGCGGCACGTTCGATGGTCGCGGCGATAAGCGGCGTGGTTGTCTCAAAGCCGACGCCGACGAGGACCACCTGTCGCTCGCTGTGCTCCCGTGCCAGCCGCAGCGCGTCGAGAGGGGAGTAGACGACCTCCACCGAGGCGCCTTCGGCTTTGCGCCGCGCAAGCGAGGTGCTTGAGCCGGGCACGCGGACCATGTCCCCAAAGGTGGCAATCGTCACGCCCGGCAGGCGCGATAAGGCGATGATATGGTCGATGTCCCTGTTCGCCGTCACGCAGACGGGGCAGCCGGGGCCGCTGATGAGGTGGATGTTGCTCGGCAGAACCGAGCGGAACCCGCCACGGGCTATCGCGACGGTGTGCGTGCCGCAGACCTCCATGAGGTTGACGGGTGCTCGTTCAGGTGCGTGCCCCGGCAGCCGCTCGGCGAGCCGGGCAATCGTTCCCAATAGCTCACGGGCAAGCCTTGGGTCGCGGAAGGAATCGAGCAGCGCGCTTTCCACCCCGCCTCCCTACATCCCTTCAGCGGCAAGCTCGGGGAACTCGCGGATGAGGTCGAGCGTCTCGTTGGCGAACTCCTCACTCACCACCTCGATGCCGTAACCAGCGTGTACCAAGATGAAGTCACCCACCTGCGCATGCGGCACCAGGTCCAGCGCGACCGTACGGCGCACGCCCAGTATGTCGGTCTCAGCGACGCGATCGTCGCCTACACTCAGTATCTTTGCCGGTATGGCCAGGCACATGGTCTGTTCCTCTGCTTTCGTTGCTTTATGGATAGCGTCTCATCATACCCTATCCGTTGCGGGGCTGTCTCCTCATGCTCCCAGCGGTATACCCTCCTCGGCAAGGCGTGCTACGCGGGCCGCAGCAATAGCTGCCTGACCGTAGGAGATACAGCCATCATTGGCCGGTAGTCGTCGGTTGACGAGGACCGTGAAGCCCTCACTCTCAAGCAGCGGGACGCTGCGGCTGAGAAGGTAGCGATTCATGAAGACGCCGCCGCTGAGCGCCACGGTCGTAAGCCCCGATCGCGCGCGGGCCCAGTCGCAGAGCTCAGCGATAAGGGAGAGGACGGCCTCGTGGAAGCGCAGGGAGATAAGCGCCGCGGGCACCTGCGCCGCGCGGTCGTCCAAGAGGGCGCCCAGGACCGGGCTGGGGTCTATGATGAGGGACGGTTGCCCGTCCTCCACCCGGAAGCGATACCGCTCGGCGGCCTCGCGCGCGGCGAGGTCGAGCGTCGGCAGACCGGTTGCCGGGTCGTAGAGCGCGGCCTCCAGCTCAACGGCCGCCTGCCCCTCGTAACTGCTCTCAGAGCAAACGCCCGCAAGCGCGCTCGCCGCATCAAAGAGCCGCCCCATCGAGGAGGTTAACGGCGTGTTGATGCGGCCGGCGATGATCTGGTCGAGCAGCAACAGCCTATCGGCGCCGAGACTTGCCGCAAGTGCGACGGCCCCCCGGTGCTCCGTGAGGCCGAACGCCCTCAGATACGACCAGGCCATGCGGCCGGGGTGCTCTATCGCCGCCTTGCCGCCCGGCAGCGCGACAGGGTGCAGATGCGCGAACCGCTCAAAGTCCTCAAGGCGGGCGATAAGCACCTCGCCACCCCAAAGCGTGCCGTCGTCCCCGTAGCCGGTCCCGTCGAAGGCGACGCCGATAACCCGCTCGATGAGCCGCGCCTCGCCGGTTGCGTCGGTGCGATGTTCCTCCAATACGCTGGCGATATGGGCATGGTGATGCTGCACCTCAACGCGCGCTTCGTCCCGCGCACGCGCCCATTTGGTGGAGAGGTACTCGGGATGCGTGTCGCAGGTAACCACCGCATAGTCCACACCGAACAGCTGTTGGTACAGCTTGAGAGTCGCCCGCCACGCCTCAAAAGCCGAGGCGCTCTCCAGGTCTCCGAGGTGCTGAGAGCAAAACGCCTCCTCGCCGCGCACAAAGCAGAAGGTGTTCTTCTGCTCGGGTCCGACGGCGAGGATGCTCGGCCGATGCTCCGTGGCCCTCTTGTCGTCCCCGCCCGGCGTGCTACGGGGGAAGGGCAGAGGCTCGGGAGCGTAGCCGCGGGCGCGGCGTATCAAGTAGACCTTCTCGTCGATGACGCGCACGACGCTGTCGTCGTAGCGAGAGAGTATCGCGCGGTCGTTATCGAGAAAGGCGTCCGCCACACCGCCGAGCAATTCGTGAGCCTCACTCTCCTGCGCGATGATAGGCTCCTCGCTGATGTTGCCCGAGGTCATGACGAGGGGGCCATCCACGAGGGTCATAAGCAGGTGTTGCACGGGTGTGTAGGGCAGCATGATGCCCAGTTCGTGCAGGTCCCCGGCCACAGAAGGGGCAAGGGGAGCGCAGAGGGAGGAGCCGGCAGGGCGGGGTTTGCGCCGGAGCAACACGATGGGGCGCACGGTGCCGCTCAGCAGCGCAGCCTCCCGATCGCCGACCTGGCACAGCTCCCGTGCACCTGCCAGGCTGCGCACCATGAGCGCGAAGGGCTTTGCCGACCGCCGCTTGCGCTTGCGGAGCAGGGCGACCGCCTCCTCATTCGTTGCGTCGCAGGCGAGGTGGTAGCCGCCGAGTCCTTTGAGGGCGACTATCCTCCCCGCGCCGAGCAGTTGGGCTACCCGCTCCAAGAGCTTGTCGCTTTCGCCTCGTTCACCGCGCTCGTCGCCCCCGTCGCCCTCCGCGGCCTGCCCCTCTCCACTTTGCCAGAGCCGCAACGCCGGCCCACAGTCGAAGCAGGCATCGGGTTGTGCGTGGAAGCGCCGGTTGAGCGGGTCGTGGTACTCCGCATCGCAGGTTGCGCACATCGCGAACGGGGCCATGGAGGTGTTCGGCCGGTCGTAGGGCAGCGCGTCGATGATGGTAAAGCGTGGCCCGCAGTTCGTGCAGTTGATGAAGGGGTAGTGGAAGCGCCGATCCTGGGGATCGAACAACTCATGCAGGCATTCGGGACAGGTGGCGATGTCGGGTGATACAAGGGTGCTGGCGGCGGTCTGCTCGTCGGAGGAGCGGATGGCAAAGCCGCGCCCGTTACTGCCCTCAAGCTGCCCTTCTGCCACCTCCAACGCGGTGATGCGGGCGGCCGCAGGAGCGCGCTTCTCCAGCTCATCCATAAAGCCGCAAAGTGAGGCCGGGTCGCCTTCTATGTGCGCGTGGACGCCGTCACCGGCGTTGAGGACCCAACCGTCGAGCCCCCAGCGCGTTGCCTGACGATAGACAAAGGGGCGGAACCCCACCCCTTGGACGATACCGCGAATATGCAGGTCACGTGCTGCTTTCATGCCGCTTTGCCGCTTCTCACCTCAGAGGTACCTGCCTGTGGTCGTGGTGGTGAGCCGCCCGTGCTTAACGCCCTTCACGCCGAGGATGCTCTCCGCTATCGTGCGGATGTCGTCGCTGCGCCCCTTCAACACGATAGTCTCAAGGCAGTTGTGCGCGTCGAGGTGGATGTGCATGGCGGAGATGATCTTCTCGTGATGCGCGTGCTGGATGTGGTCGAGCTTGTTCTGCAGGTCAGAGGCATGATGGTCAAAGACGATGGTCAGCGTACCGACGATCTCCTGGAGTGGGTCGTCCCACTCCTCGTCGACAAGCGCGTCGCGGATGAGGTCGCGGATGACCTCCGAGCGGTTCTTCGCCAGCCCTCGCCGCGCGACGAGGTTGTCGAACTGCATGAGGAGGTCCTCGGGTATGGCTACGCTGAAGCGTACAAGCTCACTCATGGTCTGCCCCACCATCCGTGTCCATCGTATCCGAATGTGCTCAGACGAGGTTCACCGATACGCCGGAAGTGGCGGCGGCTTCCTCCTCGACGATGTCGCTTGCCTCAGAAAGCAATGCGCGCACCTCGTCGAGGAGGCTTTGCGCCTCATGCAACTTGGCCGCAGTCTTTGCCTGCTGTGCGTCATCGGCCACATGGTACGCTCGATGCGTCCAGCGTCGTGTGAGCGCAACCGCCTCGTCTATCTGCTCGATGGTTGATTTGAACTGCGTGGTATTGACGCCATTCGTGCACATAAGAATCCCTTTCGTTCAGAGGCCCGGTTCGATGCGTCTGAGCAGCTCGTCCTTCGACGCGGCGCCGATGGATACCGCGGCCGCCTCGCCGTTCTTGAACAGGACCAACGTGGGGATCGACATGACATGATAACGCTGCGCTATCGCTGCCTCATCATCTATGTTGAGCTTTCCCACGGCAAGCTCACCGGCCTTCTCCTCGGCGATTTCTTCCACTATGGGCGAAACGGCCCGACAAGGCCCACACCAACCCGCCCAGAAATCGACGAGGAAGGGCTTTGGTGATTTAAGCACCAGCTCCTCGAAGTTATCGGCGGTCAATTCGACGACACCAGACATTCCCTGCTCCTTTCATACTGCTGCGCTGCTGTGATAATCCCCCCTGGAACGACTCCAGAGCATCGGCCGATTCCGTCGACCTTGTACCGCATGCGGCGCACGCGGCAACTACAGCGCAGGACAAGGATAACACGAATTCGCAAGAATTATGAGAATCTACCCTTCTGGCTCTTGCATACGGCAGGGCTTTCATATATATTCCGGGCGGACTTAAAACACTGTGAAGTTTTCACGTCGTCGATAGAATGGTGGCCCACCGTCGAGAGGAGTACGTATGCCCCATCCCATTATCAACACGGACGAGTGTACTGGCTGCGGAATCTGCGTCGACACCTGCCCTGAAGGCGTCCTGGACATTGTGCGTGACACCGCGGCTGTCATAAACGAGGATGCCTGCACCGCCTGTGGCGAGTGCATGGAAGAATGCCCCATGGGGGCCATAGAAGATATAGATGAGGACTGAGGCCACGGCGTCATGCAGGGGAGGGGCCTCTATCGGGAAGCGGCACAGCGTTTGAGCTGAGCCCATACCTTCTGTTTGGTCGTCGCGTCGTCTAACGCGGCCTCAAATCCCTCCACACTCACCACCTGACGACCAAGTACCCAGGTCTCAGCGCCGGAAGTGAGCTTTTCCGCCAGACCCTCTTCAGTAGCTCCAAACGCCTCGATGAGGGCGACACGTGCTTCTTCATCGAGGGAGACAAGAGCAAGAGGATCAACAACCTCACAGATAAACCGCAGGTCATCGGGGGAAAGTGGCAATAATACCCCAAACCAGGTACGCGTGTCCTGGCTGCCATAACCCCAGCCAAGACTGCCGATGGCCTTGTCCAGCGCTAAGCCGTCGGCGCCGCTGAACGGGGCGCTTCCCGTGCGCTCGGTGGCGTTGGCCCTTCCCTTTATGAGGACGAGTGACGCGAGGATGTCTCCGCTGGTTTGAGCGGCGAAGGCCTTGAGCTGTTCTCGTTTATCGGCGGAAAAATCAATCATGGGCTTCCCGGTTTTGTCAGTCAGTATGCTACTCGATAGGATAACGTCTCAGGCGGGGGATTACCACCAATCGCGCCGCCCTCTCCTGGGCGCGCCCGCGCCGAATATACCGTTTACAGTGCATAAGCGACCGTTCATCGCTTGGTGGCACAAACAGGGCGGAGTTTTTTCTGGCGTCTAATCTGCTGGGATTATCAGAGACGCAAGGCCGCTTGCTGGACATTCCACACCCTGTCAGCCACCGTTCAGTACCGGGTCGGCAATCGGACGTCTGCCGATCGGTCCCGGTTCATACTCCAGCACAACAACGCGTCCGATACTGTCTGTCACTCCACCGAACCGAACGGAAGGGCCGGGCGATGTCACAGACACGGAAACGACTCATACTCGCACTTCTATGCGGCCTTGTCGCAGCTGCCGCCATGGCCCTTTACGCAACGGGCGTGCGTGCTGAGGCAACGCAGGCGCGCGAGGAAGCGCTGGCTTCCTACGGAGGAGAGCAGGTGGAGGTCTACAGCGCTGTACGCGACATAGCGGTGGGCGAGACACTCACCAGTGAGAATGTTTCTCCGCGTCTTTGGCTGAGCGATCTGCTCCCCGCAGGGGCCCTGTGCGACCGCGATGAGGTGCTGGGGCAGACCGTGACAGTTGCGCTTATGGAGAACGAGCCGGTCATCGCCGCAAAGCTCGGTGCGCTCAAGACTCCCGTAAGCGTGCCCGACGGGCTGTGCGCGGTGAGTATCCCTTCCGAGGATGTGCTTGCGGTGGGCGGGGCAATACAGGCAGGCTCATTCGTGACGGTCTATGCCGTCAACGCGACGACCGTTGAGATGATTGCCGAGGAAGTCCTTATCCTCGAGACGAGCAATGGGACGCAGGTGGCTTCCGGTGAGGCTTCCGGCCTGTTCGGTGGCTCGGGTTCTCGCCCTCAGCTGAGCTGGGTGACCCTGGCGGTTGAGCCGGATACCGCCCAGGAACTCATCGCCGCCTCACGCTCCGGCGATTTGCATCTTGTCCTGCCGGGAGGTGGCTTGCATGAATGAGGCGGCTGTCGCGTACGCGTTTCCCGCTTTGTCCGATGACCAGGGGAGGCATGGCGGATTGGTTACGGTATTCAGCTCAAGCGAATATTGCCGCGCGGCCCTCGGAGATGAGCCTCCCTCGCTGTCGGTCATCGTCGGCGCCGGGTCGGGCTCGGTGACGCCCATCAACCTGGCGGCGGCCCTGTGCGCGGACGCGCCTGAGCGCGACGTCTATCTTGTGGAGGATGCCGCGACCGAGTCTTTGGCCGCGAGAGCGCGGGCGGCGGGGATACGGGGCATCCTCAACAGTTCGCAGGCAACCCATCTTCTGGGAGAGCCGCTGTGTACTTTGCCCGCCGCGCCTATAAAAGACCATGCTTTGCCGTCGATAGGGTCGGCGTTGGCGCCGTTGGTTCCCTGTGCCCCTTCCATACCACCCGCTATGCCTGCCGTAGCGCCTTTGCCCAGCCGCGCAACCGCTTTTGAGGCGCCCTCCCTCTCCTACGGTGGGCAACGCCCCTTCGCGCGGCAGGGACGGGTGCTCGGCTTCTTCTCGGGGCGAGGCGGGGTCGGCAAGAGTACGGTGTCGCTCATGGCGGCTTTCGCGGCGCAACAGACAGGCGCCCGCGTTGCCCTTGTGGATCTCGACCTCCAGTTCGGCGACCTCGGTTACCTTGCGGGGCGCGAGTCAAATGCCTGCGTCCAGCGTCTGCCTCTGACGCGGGTCTGCGCCGGGCTGGAGCTGCCAACGCTTGAGGATGAGGCGCTTGTGCTTCTGTGCGCTCCCGAGCAGCCGGAGGAGGGCGAGCATCTCACGGAGGCTATTCCCCGTCTGCTTGAGTGGCTTGCCTCCGAACGAGACCTGGTAGTTCTTAACACCGGCTCATTTTGGATGGATGTGCACGTAGTGGCCATGCGGCACTGTGATCATCTCGTGTTCCTCATGGATCAGCGCGCGACTTCGGTAGAGGCTTGCAAGCAGGCCATCGATCTCAGCCTCAGGATGCAGATGCCCCAGGTCCGCTTCCACTATGTGCTGAATGGCTGCGGACGGCATGCGGCGCTGATGCCTCAGGACGTCGGTCTCGCGCTTGGTGGGGTTGAGGTCTATGGTCTTGCCGACGGCGGCAGTCTGGTCGATGAGCTGCTGGCACTCGGTTGTCCGCTCGAGCTGCTTAACAGCGGCAACGCCTTTGTCGCTTCGCTGGAGGGTTTTCTCAACGGCATGATAGGTCAGCGGCCCCTGCCCGCCGAGATGGGGAGGCCAGGGCGAAGCGAACGGACACGGCAGCCGCGTGAGAACAGGGCGAAGGTATTCGACCTCTCGGCTCTGAGAGCATTTTTTGAGGGGGCGCATCGTGTCGCTACGTGATTATCTCCAGGCACCCGTGGCCGTCTCGCCTCGGGAATCCCTGACTGGGGAGCGGCAGCAGCGTAAGCTGGATTTGCGCGATGCCCTCTACCAGCGCCTTTCCAGCGAACATATCGCCCAGTTGATGGCGCAGGACAAGACGCGCGCCGAACGCGAGGTGAGCGCGGTGCTCAAACAACTGACGCTCGAGCCGCGCTACCAGATAGGGGAGCCATCCCAGCGTATGACCCTCATCCAGGAAGTGCTGAATCTCGTCGTCGGCCTGGGCCCGCTCGAGGAGTTGCTCGCTGATCCGTCTGTGACGGAGATCATGGTAAACGGTCACGACCGGGTCTTCTATGAGCGGGAAGGGTGTCTGCACACCAGTACGGTCACCTTTGACGACGAGCAGCAACTCCGTATGGTGATAGACCGCATTGTCGGCCCTTTAGGGCGCCGTGTCGACGAGCAGAGTCCGCTTGTGAGCGCCCGGCTGAAGCAGGGGCACCGCGTCAATGTGGTGATTCCTCCGCTTGCCCTCGACGGCCCCATCCTCACCATCCGGAAGTTCCGCGACGAGATATTCACCCTTGATGAGTTGGTGCTGCGCGGGAGTATGGAGAGCAGGATAGCCTGTCTGCTGCGGTGGGCCGTGCTCAGCCGCAAGAACATCGCGGTCAGTGGTGGTACGGGCAGCGGCAAGACGACCCTGCTCAACGCCTTGTCGGTGGAGATACCGCCCGGCGAACGCATCATCACCATAGAGGATGCTGCAGAGCTGCGTTTTACGACCCATCCCCATGTGGTGCGCCTGGAGGCCCGCATGAAGAACATCGAGGGTTCCGGGGAGGTCAGCATCCGCGACCTTGTGGTGAACGCGCTCCGTATGCGTCCCGACCGCATCGTTGTGGGAGAATGCCGCAGCGCTGAGGCCCTCGATATGCTCCAAGCGATGAATACCGGGCACGACGGCTCGCTTACCACCCTGCACGCGAACTCTCCGGGCGATGTCATCTCCCGTTTGGTCATGATGGCGCGCTATGGCATGGACCTGCCCGTTGAGGTCATCGAGGAGCAGATAGGAAGCGCACTGGACCTCATTGTGCAGATAGACCGCAACCCCGGCGGCGTGCGACGCGTTACGGAGTTGTGCGGTTGTCGCGTGGTTGAGGGAAGCGTTGAACTTGTGCCGCTGGTCAGTTGGGACCGCCACACGCAGGGCTACGTCTGGCAGGCGGTGCCGTCTTGGCTGGAGGAATCGGCCCATAACCCCTTCATAGAAGAAAGCGAGGTAACGGCATGGCGCTCGTCTCTTTCGCTTTTTTGATGATGGCCGTTGTGGCGAGCGCCCTCTGTGGCGCGGCGGCCTTGCCGGTGATGCTCACCCAGCTTGGGCGTGCTACCCGTCGCTCGCGCATCCAGACTCAACTCGTGGATGTGGGGGCAGACGAGGGGCACACGGGGTTTTTAGGCGAGCTCAGACGTCGGGGTGTGGCGGTTCTCAGACCCTGTGCGCGCCGCCTGTTGCGCGTTTCGCTGGTCCACAGGAAGTGCACCTGCTGTGCCCAGGCGCTTGCTGCCAGGGGTCAGACAACGGAGATTCCTGTCGTCTGCGAATTGTTGTTGTTGACATTCTGCGTGGTAACGCTGGTCGTGTTTGTGCTTACCGGGATGTTCGTAACGGCGATCTGTGTTGCGGCCTTGGTAATCGGTCTTGTGTTCGGGAAGGCACAGAAGACCCTCGACGAATGGGAGACGTGTCTTGTTGAGCAGATTCCCGATGTCCTTCATTCCCTGGGGATATGTTTCAGCGCGGGATATTCCCTCCAGCAGGCCTTTGAGCAGATTGCCCGGGATACTCCCGACCCTCTGGGAAGCGAGCTGCGGCAGGCAAGTTTTGATGTCTGTGCCGGGAGGAGCATCGAAGAGGCGCTCTCTGCCCTGGAGAAGCGCACAAAAGCCGCTGACCTCTGCTTTGCCATCATCGCCCTTGAGATACAGCACCGCACGGGCGGCGGTCTGCGGGAGCTTTTGGAGAGCGCCGCGGACGCGGTGATTGCATCGGCCGACCTGCGCAGGCAGCTGACGGTGCAGACCGCCCAGGCCCGGCTTTCTGCCAAGGTGGTCACCGTGCTTCCGTTGGCACTGGTTGCCGTGCTCTCCGTTGCTATGGAAGGCTATCTGCAATCGTTCTTCTCCAGCGCCGCGGGTCTTGCCGTCCTTTTCATCGCCCTGGGGATGGAGTGCGTTGGCGTGCTCCTGATCCGTCGGATACTGGGTGTCGACCTTGGGTAAGGAGGTGTGAGCGAAGTGCTCTCGTTATTGTTTGCGTTGCTTGCCCTCGGTGCGGGGATGGCCGCTGCTGGTCTGCTCGCGTACGAGTGGCTGTACCTGCGCGACAGGTCGCGTATCCAGGCGGTTGCCAAGCGGCGTCTTGGTGTTGTCAGCGAGGGAAGCCAGGCCGACAAAGGGCTTGCCGCCTTGTTGGGGCATACGCCGCTTGCCCCGTTGGTTAAACGCCGGGCAGACGAACGGCGTAAGACTTCGTTTGAGCGCGACTTGCCCGCGTTGCTTGAGGTCATCGCCTTGGGCATGCAGGCAGGTATGGGCTTCGACCAGGCATTTGCCTTGTATACGGAACGCTTCTCGACACCTTTGGCGCAGTACTGCAAGGAGTCGCTTGAGGTATGGCAGAAGGGGCTCAAGAGTCGCGATGAGGGCATGCGCCAACTGGCCGAGCTCGTGGGGATCCCTTCGTTTCGGCAGTTCGTCTCAAGTGTTCTGCGCGCTCTGCGATTCGGCGCTCCGATGACCCAGCTCTTGCTGGACCTTGCAAAGGAGGCACGAAAGGAGTATCGCGCCAAGCGGCAGGAACTGGTAGCAAAGGCTCCAGTGAAGATGCTCCTGCCGACGGGCGCTTTGATACTACCAGCGATGTTACTGCTGGTGATGGGACCGATTATGTTGGATCTGATGAGGAAGATGGGGTAAGTGCGATGTTACGGATTATGGATGGTCTGAACGAGCGGATGAACAGGCGTGTGTGTTGGTTGATGGTCGAGGGAGCAGCCCGACTGCGCGACCGACGAGGGCAGGGTACGACGGAATACGCGATTCTGGTAGGTGTCTTGGTGGTGATCGCGATAATCGCGGTTGTCGCGTTCCGAGGCAAGTTGCAGGAGCTGTGGAACGCGATCTCCGAGGGCGTTAACAACCTGTAAGGAGGGATTATGCGTTCTGCGAGCACAAGAACATGGACGGCAAGGGTCGTCTTGGCAGTGTTGCTGCCCCTCATGCTTATTACTGGCATCTTGGCGGCTTGGCAGAGCGGGTGCTTTAACAGCTCTGAGGACGTAATGGACAATGGCTTTGCTGCGGACGACCCGGATAACGGGGAGATGAGGGAGACCAGGGAGATGAAGGATACAACGGATGTGGACAGGGGAGCGGACGCCACCGGCGCAAACGCGACAGGCGCTGGAACGGATTACGTGGAGGCGGGTGAGCCGTCGGGCGAAAGCACCCTGTGCCCGGTGCCCCTGCCGCCCGATTATCACGCGGTAGCCTACAAACGTGGAGTCACTGTTGAACGTTGGCAGGCGTCCAGTGCCATGAGCTGCCGTGACGCCGCCCGCGAGCTGCTCCTTATCCTGCAGGAGGAGGGATTCGAGCTTGTTAAGGCAGGTTACCTTGATGTGTCGGGTGAGATCTGGGGCTGTACGGTCAAAACGTCGGAGGGCGCGTCGCTTGTCATCTCCCTCGTGCCCAAATCGCTGGGAGCCCTGCGCGACGAACAGAACAAGCTCACACTCACGATAGTGCGCATAACGAGCCCCGAGATTGCGCCCCTGGCAGAGGGCCTCTCATGACGCGCCAAACAGACACCACCAAGAAGCCCCGCCGTCATTCCCGGTGCCCCCTTGTTGCTATTCCCCGCGCTTGCGCCAGGAATCCTTGCGGGCGTAGCCCGCGTCTCCCTGCCAGGAGTGCGCGTAGCGCGCGACACATGCTTCCCCTCAACACTAAAGGCCAGGCGACCGTCGAGTATCTCATCGTCGGCCTGGCCCTTCTCGCGGTCGTCCTGGCGCTTGGCGTATTGGCTGGCCGTGTGCAGGAGGGTCTGTTCGTAAAGCACGCCGTCGAGAGCGCCTCGCACGCGACGGGCAGCAACAGCTTGGGGGTGATAGGCGATGTCCTGCTGTATTAAAGCCGCGAGAGTTATCTTTCTGCGGAGGAGACACGGCCAGGCCACGGTTGAGGCAGCGGTCATGATACCGGTGTTCTTCCTCCTCATCCTCCTGCTTACCCAGCCCGCGATCCTGCTCTACAACCGCATGGTCATGGAGAACGCCGCGGCGGAGGGTTGTCGCCTGCTTGCGACACGGACGGATGTCGCCGCGTACAGCGCTGACAAATACGAGGGCTACGTTAAGCGGCGCCTTGCCTCCATACCGCCGGTCGACATATTCCATGCCCATGTCGGCTCACAGACTTGGGAGATAGAGTTGAGCGGATCGGAGGCAAGTGGTGAGGTAAGC
Organism: Coriobacteriales bacterium; assembly: GCA_031282085.1. Taxonomy (GTDB): domain Bacteria; phylum Actinomycetota; class Coriobacteriia; order Coriobacteriales; family UBA8131; genus JAITEK01. Next base: position 4,481 of record JAITEK010000004.1, on the reverse strand, counting down.
GTGCGGATAACCAACCGGCTCAAGCCTCTTCCGCTTCTTGATAAGGGGGCTTCCCTGTTGCGGTTGACGGACGGACAGGGTTACCTCACTCAGACCGTCGAGGTGACTTCGCCGACGCAAGCCGCCTGGGTTTGGGAGAATGCGGAGGGCGGCCCGGCCGATTGGGCAGCTCAATGGTAGGGAAGGGATGCGTTATGACGGAAGAAGTACCGGGTGCGGTTGTGGGCAGATCCTTTTGGTGTGTTGAACGGGATGGCGGGTTTACGAGTGTGGGGGTGGTTATCGCCCTGGCCCTGACGCTGGCGCTGCTGTTCACCTCGGCCCAGGTGTATTGGGCGAACTCAACGGCGGGCGACGTCCAGTTCGCTGCCGATGCCGGGGCGCTGGCCGCTGAGAACGTGGTTGCCGAGTATTACGTCATCGCGCGCGTGGCGGATGCTGTTGTGCTGTCCCTCAGTTTGTTCGGCTTGGTGGTATTCGGTATCGCCATCGTCGTGAGTTGCATCCCGTATTGCCAGGGGGTCGGGACAAAACTGATGGAGTTCGGGGAGAAGGTGTTCAAAGCCCGCGATAACTGCGCGGAGCAGTCGCGGGATATGCTTATCAAGCTGCAAAAGGCCCTGCCCTTCCTTGCTGCCGCAAACGCCTCGGCGGTTATCGGGGCCAATAGCTTCTCGTCTGAGGGCGAGGCCCGCTACCAGGGGTTTGCGCTGCTGGTGCCCCTGCAGGGAGACGAGGTCAGTTTTGCTGATGACAGCGCGGCACAGGATTCGGCGGATGAGTTACGCGAGCAGAACGATAAGACCAGCGAGGCGACCGATGAGGCGGAGGGTGCCCGCAAGGACATGCAGGAGGCCAAGCGCAGGGCCTACGAGGCTGACTGTGGCGCGGACCCGAACTATTGCATGTACGAGCGTGCCGGTTGGTTGGTTGGGCTGAGCGGAGGGCAGAACCCCTATTTCTCGTCAATCGACCTTTGGAAGTTCGACTATGCCTTCGACCGTGCACAAGCCTACTATCAGCAGCGATTGGCCAGCGAGGCCCCGACGAACTCCTCGCTTGAGGAGCAGGTTCGCTCGAGGATGCGTAAGGAGTTCTTCTCCTATGCGGTCGAGGAGATGGAGAAGGGCTATGCGCGTACCGCTGCCGATGGGACACTCGACGCCTATTTCCCTCTGCTCGCGCGCAATAACAGTGAGATAAGGAGCACGCGTCTGTATACCGACCGCATATTCCCCGTTGATTCCGAAGGGTTTATCCACGGCATCTCCGCTTGTCCGGGCATAGAAGGTGAGATAGTCGGCTTTGGCTCCCTTGCCGACCTTGAGGATGGGCTGTACTCCTCGTGTCCGACCTGTGGTTTGGAGATCGGCTCTATCGGCAGGGTTGCCAGCGCGTCGACATCCATCTCCAACGGTTTTGAGTATCACTACCGCATCGTCGCGCAGGCTGCTGAGGACTATGAGAAGGCGTCCAAGGAGCAACGGGACAGCACGCGTGAGGCCGAGGAGAGGGCTGGCGAGGCGTTTGACACCTATGCCGAGGCGCTCGAGGCGCTTGCCGTGCCGCGTTTTGACCCGCGGCCACCCGGGCGTAACGGCTGTATCGCCATAGCGTTTGACTCTTCGAGCCGCCGCGTGCCCTCGATATTCACGAGTGCCTTTGTCACGGATGACGCGGTCTTGCCGCCGCGCGTGGCTATCTCCGCCGCCGCCCTTGTGGAGGACGAGGCGTCCGAGGGCAACTCGATCCTCGCCTCATTTCTCGACCGCATCACGGCGCAGACGGAGAACAAGAGCGCCTGGGGCGCCGCGTTGGGTGTGTTCGATGGCGTGCTGGAGGTATGGGGCGACACGCTGCTGGTGTATTCGCGTGGCGCCGACTCGATGGCGCAGGGCCTGGGAGACTTCCTGCGCTCGATACCGCTCGTCGACGCTACGCCATTGGCCTCCTGGGCGCAGGACACGCTGCAAGAGACCATCGAGGCTTTCGGCTTACAGGGAGTCGACCTGTCCGCGCCCAAGCCGGTTGTGGTCAATAGCATCCACGTGATACGGGCGGGCGATTCACAGGCGCTTGCGCTTGTCGGGCAGGCGAAGGAGGCGTATTCGTCGATACCGGGCTCCGGTAGCGGCACCCTTACGGATGGCATTGTCGATGGCCTGCTGATAGAGGTCGAGAAGCAGGGGAGTGAGTTGTTGGGCGACGAGATCACCCTCGTTACCATCTCGTTCGGCGATATGCCGGGCCTGCCGCAGATTCCCGTAAAAGTCAGACTGCCGCCGCAGGTTCTCGAACAGGGTACCGGACTGCTGGGCAGCGGGATAAACCAGCTCCGCTCACTGTTAGGAGGTGGTAGGAGTGGCCTGGTTTGGGAATAAGGCGGCTTGGCGCAAAGGTTTTGATGAGGGAACAGCAGGCGTGCTGCACGGGCGCCGCGGCCAGATGGCGGTGGAGATGGCGGTGGTGATGCCGGTGTTGCTCGCCGTTGTCGGTATCGCGATAAACCTGATGGTCTATCTCGGAGACTGCGCGCGCTTTGATCGTGTCGCAGCCGAGGCGGTGCGGACGCAGGCATGCTCACCGGGCTATGGGAGCTATGGCAGCGTGTCGCGCGCACAGGACGTGCAGGCGACCATTGAGCAGTCCTTTGCCGACGCGGCGTATCTCTCGTTTGCGGTTGAGGCGCACGAGAGCGGTCTTGGCAGCGGAGGCGGTGGGGCTGGTGGCGCTGGCGGAGCTGCGGGTGACGAGATCGGGTTCTCATTGTTTCCCCATCAGGAAACGTTCGTATGTACCATGAACTATCGCTCCTGGGGCTTTGGAGATTCTTTTTTCGGCGTCCGATTTGCGGGTATCCCTCACACGAGGATCTATGTTGTCGACCCGTACCGCCCCGGTGTGTTGCTGTAACGTCGGGAGAAAGGTTGGTGGCTGCGGATGGCACGTGAAGCACCTGACGCGCAGCGGAGACGCTTGCGCGTGGCGGTTGTTACGACGGTCTTCTTCGCATTGGGTTTTCTGCTCCTGGGACTGTTGAGCCTTTATGAGAACGAAGCCGATACAACCGATGCGAGCGAATACCTGCTCTCCGGTACGGAGCTGCCGGAGGAAGACCCACTGTCGCTGACAGATTCTTTGGCGGGTCTTGAGTTGGTAGGCATAAGCGAGGACGGCAGTATCGTCGGCTACACGAGCGAACAGTCGGCAACGGAGTTGTGCCAGAGCCTGAAAGATGTTTTGCGGCCCGATGGTTGGAGCACCGATGACGCCAACGGGCAAGGGGTGCTGTCCTTTTATCGTGCCGCGTCGGATGGCGCAGGTGAGGCCACCCTCCTTGTTGAGTGCCTGTCTGTTGGACAAGGGAGCTCCCTGGTCATAAAGCGATGGTGACCGGTCAGTGCGAATGGAGATGAGATGGTATGGTATGGGTACTGATGTAGCAGACAACGGCTTGCGCCTGCGACTGGCCTGCTCGCTGAGTGAGCGCCTGGTCGGGCTGCTCAGGCGTAGTGTCTGTGCGGATGGCGAGGTACTTGCGCTTTTGCCTTGCCATAGCGTGCACAGCTTCGGTATGCGGGAGGCCATCGACGTTGCTTTTGTCGATAAGCAGGGGCGCGTACTCAGAGCAGTCCGCGCGTTGCCGCCGAGACGTGTCCTTTCCTGTAGACAAGCGGTTGCTACGCTTGAGCGCCGCGCCGAACAAGGCAAGTCCTGGTTCGAGCCGGGCGAGACAGTCCGTCTGGTTGCCGGAATGCCGGAGCACATCCATACAACGTAAGGGAGAACGAGATGAAGACCTGCCCTCATTGTGCAAGCACCGCTTTTGACGATATGCCCGTCTGCTATGGCTGCCTGCAACCTTTTGGCGAGGCAGCCCAAGCGGCGACGCCACAGACGGTACCTCCGTCGGTCACGGCTCTGCCCCTGTTTGCCATTGGGGGTGCGGAGGCTGATGAGTTCCCCGTTGAGGAACCATCGGAGCTGTGTCTGGGGCGCGCGCAGAGCCTTCAGCCAGCTCGGTTCCACGTTGCGGTCTCGGGTCTTTTCGGCTACGACATCTACCTAGACAAAGAGGAAGGAGCACAGCTCACCATAGGTTGCGCTCGGGACAACAACATCGTTTTGCCCCACACCGAGGCGCGTCGGCATCTTCTCAGGCTGTATTACGCACAGGCGCAGGTGTGGGTGGAGGACAGGGGCTCGACCCAACAGGCACTTATCGAAGGGATACCGCTGACTGGCACCCGCTGCCTCAAGCCAGGCGCCGTCCTTGAAGCGGGCGGAGCCAGGATAGAGTTCGTTGAGGACTGAGGTCTCCAGCAGCAAGACGGCAAGACGCCCGCGCCTCAAAACTGACAGTTGGTCTAATTCGCGGTTGTTGGTATACTGTCCACTGGCAAAGGGCGATTGGCGCAGCGGTAGCGCAGGTGCTTTACACGCACAAGGTCAGCGGTTCGAATCCGTTATCGCCCACCATA
>JAITEK010000155.1 GCA_031282085.1 Coriobacteriales bacterium | reverse complement strand
TGTCCAGCCGTGTTTGTTGAAATAGTGCAGCATGGAGCGTATCTGGCGGAGGAAGGCGCGGGTGCTGCTTAACCATGCCCGCAACACTGACGCGTGGTCTTGAATTTACTCATTCGATTGAGTAAAATATCTCAGTCCGCTAAGAGAAAGACTTATTCCATGTACCAACGTGATGTTGTAAATACGCTTGCGATGCGCTTTGAGGAGCCACGACGCTTCATCCAGGTACTTGTTGGACCACGTCAGGTGGGTAAGACCACTGCAATTGGTCAGACCGAAGAACAACTGTCGATTAACCCTGGCAGGCTGGTTGTCGTAGAATCGGCAGACGACATGGCAGCTGCAGGGCGTGAGTGGATTGGGCGGGTCTGGGAAGACGTTCGGACAAAGATGGCTCTCACGGGCGCGGAGGAGGCAGTTCTCGTTTTCGATGAGATACAAAAAGTTGAAGGTTGGAGCGAAGCTGTCAAGCGTAATTGGGATAAGGATACTCGCGACAAACGACCATTGAAGGTTCTGCTTTCTGGTTCATCCAGGATGCTCATCCAGGAGGGCTTGAGCGAATCGCTATTCGGGCGTTACGAGCAACTCTATCTGACGCATTGGTCGCTATCCGAGATGCGTGAAGCTTTTGACGTAGACCCGGAACATTTTGCCTTTTATGGAGCGTATCCCGCTGCGGTGTCTCTCATGTCCGATGACGCACGTTTCAAATCCTACGTTACAGCCTCAGTAATCGAAGCCAGTATCAACCGGGACATCTTTCTCCTGGAGAAAATCGACAAGCCGGCGTTGCTGCGCCAACTTTTTGAATTGGGGGTACAGTACTCGGGCCAGATATTGTCCTACAACAAGATGGTCGGTCAGCTGCAGGATGCTGGCAACACTACCACGCTTGCTCGTTATCTGCATCTCTTAGATCAAGCAGGTTTGTTGGCCGGAATCGACAAATTCAGCATGCAACACGTCAGGTCGCGCGCTTCAAGCCCCAAATACCAGGTTCACAACAATGCCTTGTTGGCAGCTGGTCAGACAGGGACATTTGAGGATGTCCGGAGCGACCCTATTGCCTGGGGGCGGGTTGTTGAAAGCGCTGTGGGGGCACACTTGGTAAACGAAGCAAGAAAGACGCCGAATTGTCGCATCCAGTATTGGAATAACGGCAACAGGGAAGTGGACTTCGTATTATGCTCAGGTGATGCCGTTGTAGGTATTGAGGTGAAGAGTTATGTTGGCGCCAACGAAACCGGTGGCCTGGTGGCCTTCAAGAAGGAGTTTCCAGCTGCCCAGACGTTGTTGGTAGGCAATGTGCTCTCATGGCAGGACATCCTTTGTGCCACTGCTTCGCAGATTGTTGAAGCGGCTGGCTGACTTCGCCTGCTTCTACGGAATCAAAAATGTGTTCGGAAGCTACGGCCTCAAACTACCATAAAGCAGTTCATATCCCGAGGATGGCTGCAACGATGTCGAGGACGTGTTGAAGCGAGCTCTCGTCAAGCTTGCCCGCCGGTTTGTACCCACGCGCTGCCAAATCGAGGGTTCGTACTTGCTCGCAGATAACCATGCCCGCAACACCGTCACTGTCAATCTCCACATTAAACGGCATGGCCTTGGCATTAGTGGTGATGGGGCAGACCATGACCTTGCCGGTCATGACATTAAAGTCCTTGAGGCTGATGATTAAAGCGGGTCGCCTGCCCGACTGCTCGCTTCCTTTGGTGGGGTCGAAGTAAGTCCAGACGATATCACCTTGTTCCAATCCGGCCATTCACATCACCCGCTCCTTGCCGACGTCTGTACCCCAATCTATGAGCTCCTGATCGTAGTCGCCCTGCCAGTTATCGATGATCTCGGCCAGGCTTGGCCTGGCACGCACGGGTTTGAAGGGCTTAATCAAAATCCCTTCATCCGTGAACACGCAAAGGGCGTCGTTTTCAAAACGAAGTCTCTTGTAATACTCCTGCGGTATGGTAATTTGCCGATTGCGCGTGATGCGAATGATTTTCGCAGAACCGGAAGGCTTCGCAAGCGTCTCAGGCACAGCCAATTCTCCTTTCACAATATTTCAATTTTCCGTGAAATTATAATATCATGCAAACGGGAATATTGCTAATGCCACTCTTTCGCCTGACTTCGCCTACCGGGTGCTTTTGCTTTGTGTCCAGCCGTGTTTGTTGAAATAGCGCAGCATGGAGCGTATCTGGCGGAGGAAGGAAGTTTCTCGCAGAGCATGAGAGGATTTAATCAGCGTTTTTTGGAGGAAACAGTATGCGCAAAAGTTCGGGATAGTCCTTTGCCATGGTGGCAATGTCTAAAAGTTTTTCAGCGGAATCAATGTCTAAGGCTTTAAGCAATGCACTCAGGTCTCTGGCGTGCCGTTCGTGTTCAATGTCATCATGCACGAGAAGCGTGTCTCCGGCTGCTACGATTTTCAGTTTTAGTAGGGTTGTCATATCCGCTACCTTCACATCAAGCGCCTGGTAGTCACCGTAGTCTTCAAAGTTTGTTTCGCCGATGATCATGGTTATAATTTCGGGATCATCAAGAACCATATCTGCGTTGAGCCACCCGAGCTTGAGGTTCAGCTCTCTGCCTGTTTCGGCTATCATCTGTTTAACCTGTGGCTCAAAATCTCTGGTCATGCTATCTATATCTTGAGTAAAACCAGTTTCTCTGATGCCGTGAAGAATCAGAGCAAATCCACCAACAATACGAATCTCGATAGGCTCGCATTTTGCTAAAACGAGTTTATTATCCAAAACCGAAAGAGCGTTGAGTAAAAGTTGTTTGGATTCCTGCTCTGTCATACGATATCCCGTCCGTAAAATCTAACGGCACAGTGTCGAAGAATCTCCCGCTGGCTTTCGCTGAATCGGCTGATATCGAGATTGCCGTAGAGGTAATTATAGAGCCAGCCCTTGTGACGATAGCTCTTATAAAGCAGGCGTTTAAACATCAAATCATCAAGCCCTGGAAGGCTGTCCATGTCCACCAAGAAATCATATCTTTGCTCCACTATATTCATACGGGATATTCTAGCACAGAGTCCCCAGCCCTTACTGCTGCTGCACGATGACGGCACTGGCCACCACCATGGTGCTGTCCCACTACGTCCAGCCGTGTTTGTTGAAATAGTGCAGCATGGAGCGTATCTGGCGGAGGAAGGCGCGGGTGCTGCTCATGGCTTCTCTGCGATAGTGGTGGACTACCGCTGCCTGGGGATAGAAGATCAGGTTGCCGTGTTCATGGGCGCGAAGGCTGAGGTCGTTATCCTCAAAGTAGAGGAAGAAGCACTCGTCAAAGCCATTGATCTGGCGGAATATCTCGGTGCGGATGACGCAGAAACTTCCCGTGCAGTTTTCTATTTCGGTGGGCTCGGTAAAGTCTTCGTCTGCGCGCACATACTCGCTGCATAGACGCTTGGCCCAGGCGAATCGCTGCTCAAATCGACGGGCCACCACGTATCGAGGACGCGGTTGCAGCTTGGGGAGCTTCTGCTCGCTTCCGTCGGAGTTGAGTATGCGGGGGGTGATCATCGCCGTCTCAGGGTGTTCGTCAAGATAGGAGAACAGCGGAGTGAGAGCATCTTCGGTGAAGACGATGTCGGGGTTTATCAACACATGATAGCGGGACGGGAGAAGCGGCAGCACCTGGTTATGGGCGGCGCCAAACCCCCGGTTTTGCGTATTGCTCAGGAGTTTTACCCAAGGATAGTGGTTGCTGAGAAGCTCCGCCGTACCATCGCTCGATGCGTTGTCGATCACAAAGAGTTCCAGCTCCTGGAGGTCTGCGTAGCGCTGCATCGAGTCCAAGAGTCCGGAAACCTGGGCGACATTGTTGAAGGTGACTATGGAAGCGCTTATGTTCCTGGTCATAGTCCCCACATTCTACCACACCGTGTGTCGGGCAGGGTTTGGGCAAGCATCGGGCTGCACCTTATGGTTTTGCACGATTCTGCGAATTTTGGAGGGGTGGATTATAATGGAATAGCAAATGTGAGCTACTTCAAAAGGAAGTAGCGTAGGAGGCTTGATGAAACATTCAAAAAGGGGCGGTACTTCTCAGAATGCCGTCGGAAAAAATACGCAGCAAACCCGTGAGTCGTTTTCGCGGAACGCGGATTATTCCAAAAAGAGCTCCCGCCAAAAAAAGAGGGGCCTCAAAACCTGGCAGAAGGTTGTTCTCGGCGTGGGTATCCCCGTGGCGCTCATCCTCGCTGCGGTTGCTGTAGCCTTTGCCTATATACAGTCGGTTGATTCCAAATTGGCCCTGGACCCAATCGAGTTGGGCGCACTCAAGCAGGAACTTGCCCCGCGTTCCACGGACCCTCAGAAGCCCTATTATGTGCTCGTCCTTGGTTCGGACGCGCGGGCGGGAGAGACCGCCTCGCGCTCCGACACCATTATGCTGTGCCGTCTCGACCCGACGAAGAAAAGCATGTCGGTGCTCTCAATCCCCCGCGATACCAAGGTTGAGCTGCCGGAATATGGCACGGAAAAAATCAACGCCGCTATGGCATACGGGGGGCCCGCGGGAGCGGTCAAGGCCGTTTCGGACCTTGTCGGTGTGGAGATTGCCCATGTGGTGATGATTGATTTTGAGGGCTTCTCGGACATCGTCGACCAATTGGGCGGAGTTACTGTCGATGTGCCGTTCTACACCAGCCTCAATGGCATCGAGTTGCAGCCCGGCGTACAGACGCTTAACGGTGAGCAGGCGCTTGCTTTTGTGCGCGACCGCAAGGACTATGCACTGGGTGATTTCCAGCGTGCCGCAAACCAGCGCGCACTTCTCAAAGCGGTTGCCAAAAAGATCACACAGTCGCCCACCGGCGAGATTCCCGGCCTGGTGAGCAGCCTTGCCGAAAGCGCAAGTACCGACCTGACGGCGATGCAGCTCATCGATCTGGCGTTGGGTTTTCAGGGAATGAATACCGATGAGAATATGTACACGGGTCAGATACCCGCAACAACCGGAACCATCGACGGCGTCTCTTACGTGCTTATCAACGAGGAGGAATGGCCCGGAGTGCGCGAGAAGTATGTGAACGGAACAGTACCCTTTGTGGACGCAAGCAACCAGCCCGACGTTGTGGACTGAGACTGCGGACTGCAAGAGCGTCAAAAAAGGTCAGAGCCGAAAATAGGGCTCTGACCTTTGCTTTTGTGGTGGGCGTTACTGGGATTGAACCAGTGACCTCTTCCGTGTGAAGGAAGCGCGCTCCCGCTGCGCCAAACGCCCGTGGGATATGAGGAAAAGCTATTTTAGCACACAACGCCCACAGAGGGGGAACAGGGGGACACTTGCCCCGTCCCCCCCTCTGTCCCCCCTCGTCCTGTTGCAAGACGTTTGTCGACCCATTCATCGCGGTGAACGGGTGGTGTATTGTCGTGTTAGGGCGGCATTGCTGTGCTATACTGGCGAGCAAGAATCGATAGTGCTTCTGATAGCGCTCGGCTGCAGCAGCACTTGTATGCCTTTGCGACAAATCGTCTTATGGCATTTTTCAGAACAATAAATTCTAGGGGGGAACGAGCTCACCATGTTGAGCGCGCAAAAACATGCTCTAACCGCGCTGGCGATATCGGCTTTAGTACTGTTGATGCTCCTGGCGCCCGCAAGCACTTTTCTCGATTCTGCCGAGGCTCTGCCCGGCACATCTCAACCGGCATCTTCGATTACCGGTGCGGCCGAGGACCCAGCCGCAACGCCGGAGTACCTCAACCTCAGCTCGCCCCTCTCCCCTTTTGCCGACACGGCTTCCCCGCGCTACGCCCTCGCGTGGCCAACAGACTGCACGGGCTCGCCGATAGAGCTCAAGGCCTCCGACGCAGGCAGGGTGCTTGAGCCGCGCAAGGTCTACACCGTCACACGCAACACAGAGATAACGGCAAAGCCGGGCGAGAATGGCCTCGTCGTGAGCCCCAGCACCAACGCGACCAACCCCGCGGTGCTCTTTATCCCGGCGGGCGTAACACTTACCGTTACCGGCTCTAAAGGCACTCCCAGCAGCACCGTTGGCAAGGCGGCGATACGGCTTAACGCGGGAAACGTCCTGTACGTGCGTGGCGCGGGCACGCTCATCGTTAAGGGCGGCGCTGGCATCGCACCTCCTGCCGATGCGTTCAACTACAATCCTTTTGACAAAACCCCCCGCTCGGGCGATGGACGCTACGGCTTCTCCCTCGGCACACTGATTCTGGTTAATGGGTTCTTCAGCGGCGAAGGCGGCGCAGCGAGCGGTGGGGGGTCTGGCGGCGGTGCGGCCATCGGCACGGACGGAGCCGATGGCGGAAAGCCCGTTCTGACGGTCGGCGAGAGTATAGCGAAGAAGCAGTACTTTACCGACTCAAGCCAGTTCGCGATCTCGGGTATGCCGGGGAGCAACGGGTTTTCTGGGGCGGACTCCGCCACATCAGGCTTACTGTATGTGCTGGACACCGTTACCCTCGACGCTGCCGGCGGTGCGGGAGGCACGGCCGGAGCAGGGGCAAAAGGCACGGGCATTGAGGTAGGAGCGGGCGGCGGCAGGATACGCGTAGCCGGTGGCGGCGGAGGCGGAGCTGCCGGCCGGGGCGGCACGGGCGCACCCGTTGGCTCAGGCGGTGCGGGTGGCGGCTCGGGCGGCTCGGGCGGAAGCGGCGGCATCACTCGGAAGAACTCAGGCGAGATTAATGGTTATGCCACCGGCGGAGGTGGTGGCGGCGGTTACGGAGCCAGGCTTCGGAATGACGAGGCTGTTCCCGCACCGGGCAGCCCCCCTGATCCTCTTTTCTCCGTGGGTGGTGGCGGCACGGCCTGGGGCGGCAAGGGTGGCACAGGTGGAGCCGCTGGCAAGAGCGCCCTGGGCGGACAACTCTACGTGGCCCCCACCGCCACGCTCCAGCAGAGCCTCATCGCGGACCCCGATGACAAGCTCAACGAGCGTCACCCCGTGCACGGCAACCCCTCTACGCTCCATGATCTCACGGTGGAGAAGAACTCGCAATACGCCCTGACCTTTGCCCCCAACGAGCCCAGCGGCGCGCGCTACCCCATAGTGATCAACGACGCAGACCCCAACCCCATAACGGTAACGGCCGGCGTTAACTGGAACACAGACACCGACAAGCGCGTTACCGCCACCCTCGTAGGCTTCGACTTTTTGGGGTGGTACACCCAGCCGGTCGGTGGCGTGCAGGTACTCGACCAGTACGGCTGCTTTAAGCCGAACGTCGGCAAGGAGGAGCTCCAGAAGATACTCACGCTGGAGGATGGCTCGTGGTGCGCTCCTGCGGATATGACCCTGTACGCGCATTGGGAGCCTCGGGTCTTCCGCGTGTCGCTCAACATGGCGACCGCCGTTGAGGGCGCCAAACAGGGGTCGCCCGCGGTGTTTGAGAAGTACGCGCGCGGATGGTTTGCGGATTTTACCGCGCAGGAGCCGCTGGACCCGATACAGCCGCCAAGGACCCCCGGCTATGACTTCCTCGGGTACTTCAGTGAGATCGAGGGCGGCAGCATGATCATAAACCCCGAGGGCAAGCTCCAAGTGAGCAACTACTACTATGAGGACAACATAACGCTGTACGCCCACTGGCACGCGACGCCCTATCCGGTGCGCGTGAGCGTTACGCTTGACGGCGCCCCCTATGCCGGGCGCACCCTCGAGATGTACCACAACGGCCTGTTGCGCCATACGCTGAAGGAGCAGGACCCGGGTGTTTACCACTTCTTTGAGAACAGCCACGGCGACAGTCGCGACGGCGTAGGGATAGGCAGCTACGACCTCTACCTCGACGGCGCGTATACCGGACGTTCCGTGAAAATCGTCCCCGACGCTGCGGGCAACCTCAACATACGGCTTGACTATCGCACGGCGCACGTCGCAGCTACGCTTGATGGCGTGCCCTCCGAGATAGGTGAGGTGACGCTGCGGCAAGACGGCGTCACCCGGGCGCATCTCGCTTACAACAGCTCCGACGCCGAGTACCAGCAGGCGGTGCTTTTGGGCGCGGACAACTCCTATGACGTCTACATCGACAACGTGGCCTCGGGCGACGTGTTGAGTCTGGATAAGGACCCCGCGGACGCCCTCGTTACCATCCCCTATTACCGTGCGCGCTTCCTGCTTTCCTACAACAGCCCCTGGACCAACGCGACCGTCACGCTCAGGAGCGCGGGCCAGGTGCGCCACTTCCTCGGCTACCACGCTACGCAGGGCAACACCGTTGAGTACCAGGCCATCCTGCGCGGCGACACCAGCGGCCCCGGCGCGGGCGGCGGCGCGGGCGCAAACCCGGACGCTTACGACATCTTCCTCAACGGTTCAGACACCGGCTGCGACCTGCTGCTCAACGCCGAGGGCCTTGCAAACGGCAAGACCGTTGCCTCCGACGCGTACTACGCTGTTGAGGTGGCCGTCCAAAAAGACAACGCGCCCTGGTCCTCCACCGGCGTGATGCTGTATAACGGCGCCCTGCAGGCATACACCCTCAGTTACGACCCCGGCACCCACCGTTATCATCACCGTTACGTGCACAAACTGCCTGGCGACGCCCCCTACAGCGTGCACGTGAGCGGCACAACATCGCCCGCCGCCATCGGGCAGACGGTCAATGCGCAAAACCCCCACGCGAGCGCCGCCTACTACACGGTCTCCTACACGGACGGCGCCACGCCTTACCTCACGCAGGTATTCTTCGCGGGCGCCAAGGCCCATGAGCCAGGCGCACCCTATCATCCGGGCAAAACCTTCTCCGGTTGGTGCGTGGGCTCCGCCGAGGGTGCGGCCTACCATTTTAACGATGAGCTCACAGGCCCCGTGAGCCTGTACGCAAGCTATGGCGTGCCGCGCGTCATCATCGGTGGCTACATGAAGACCAACGAACAGGGCAACGTAGACGGTGCGGGCGGCTACTACCGCATGGTCAACCTCACGATAACCGGCTACCCCCTCACGGGCGCGCCCATGCTGTCTGCCACTCTCTCTGTTGAGAACGGTTCGGTGTCGATTGCCAACCTGGGCCCCTACGAGCTGCACGACAACATCGACGTAAGCTCCCACAACGGCATGGTCTCGATAGTCTTCGGGGCAGTCTCGGTAACGGAGATGGAGCGCTTCTTGCGCAACGAAGTGATAGTGAAGGTTGAGGATACCGCCCTCGACCACGATATGCAGGTCTCAATCTATGGAAACACGAACTGATAGGAACACAAAAGATGAATAGGCGCCGCGCAATCCCCCATTTTGCCCGCAAAGCGTTGGCGCTGCTGCTCGGCGTCGTCATCGCATTCAACGGCCTGGGTACCCTGGGCAATCTGGGCAGTCTGGTAACACCGGACCTCAACCTCCTGGCGCCCCAGGAGCAAGCCTACGCGACGCCGTTGGCGCCGGTGGCAGAGCCGTGGGAAAGCTACCCCGAGCTTAACGTGGCCGTGGGGACTACGCTCAGCAACGCGTGCTACAAGGTTACCGCCAACAGAGAGTTCAAGGCAACCGCACCCGGGCAAAACGGCCTGGCGATAAGCGGTGTGGTGGTCATCTACATCAAGAAAGGCGTAACGCTCACCGTTAACGGAGGCCCCGGCGCCGGTACGAGCGGTGGTGGGGCGGGCATCTACTTGCCAAACGGCGCACGGCTCATCCTGCGCGGCTTCGGCGAGCTCAAGGTAAAGGGCGGCAAGGGCGGCAATGGCGCGCAGGGAGAAGACGGCGGCGTGGGCAACGTCTACACAGGCTCTGGCATGAATGGGTACTACAACAACAACGATGGCCAAGGCGGCGCCGGAGGCGCGGGAGGAGGTGGCGCCGGCGCCGGCATCGGCACCAAGGGGGCAAACGGCGCAGCGACGGGAGGATCGAGAGGCGGCCCCGTAACTTCTCAGCTCATCAAAGGCGACGGAAAGACCCAGGGTTCCGGCATGTTCGATGGGGCGAATGGGGGAGGCGGTACGGCGGGCTCCAACAATACCGCCCCTGCCGGCAGCCTCTATCTTCTCGATGAGGTAAAGCTCACAGCGAGTGGAGGAGACGCCGGCAGCCCCGGTGCTGCCGGTAGCAAAGGGGGCAACTGCCCTTACACGACTACTACACACTGGGTGAATATAGGTGGCGGCGGTGGCGGCGGTGGCGGCGGACGTGGCGGCACAGGCGCGTCCGTAGGCACCGGCGGCGGTGGCGGCGGAAGTGGTGGTGGTGGCGGAAGTGGTGGATCTGCCATCACCTGGAGAGGTACTTCCTCCAGGCCAAGCGCCTACCCATCGCCCGACGGCGGCGGCGGCGGCGGCACGGGCGGCACAAAGGGCGGCGGCACGCGCTCCTCCTTCTACGCGGGTGATGTGGGCTATTCCTGGGGCGGCTACGGCGGCGCAGGCGGCAACATGGGCAACGGCGGCGTGGCAACCGAAGCCGGCGGCAGCCTCTATGCCCGCTCCGAGTTCCCCAACCTGCCCAAGCCCGAGGCCAACGACGCGAAGGCGGCCACCTCCCGACTCCTTACCGCGTACAAACTCAGCTACGACGTCAACGGTGGCATACGGGGCAAGGTCCCTGAGTTCGATTACGTCTACAACCAGGGCGACCTCGACAACACCAGTCCCGGCGTCTTTAAGCAGTGGGTCACGGCTGCCACCCCTACGCGCACCGGCTACACCTTTGCAGGTTGGTCCTCCGTGCGCAACGGCCCCAAAACCTACGGCGCGACCAGTGACTACGCCAGCGCGAGTGCCAACCAGACCCTGTACGCGCTTTGGTCGGTTGATGTGTACCAGATAACGCTCAACAAGCAGAGCGGGGGCGGCGGTACCGACTACCTGTACCTCAAATACGACACAGGCTATTACGCCAATGCCGAGGCAACGATCCCTACCTCGAGGATCGAGCCGCCTACCCGTACGGGCTACACCTTTAGCGGGTACTGGACGGCAAGCGACTCTGCCGGCACGTGCCTGATCGACGCCAACGGCGCCCTCACCCCTGCGGCCACCAACACCTCTTTCTCCGAGAATGGCACCCTGTACGCCCATTGGACGCCCAACACCTACACGGTATCCTATTGGCGCAATTACGACGCGAGCGACACAACCGAATACAGCGGCGCGCCACTCAACAGCCCCTTTGTCGCCACCTACAGCGTGTCACACCCCTATCCTCAACCCCCTGTTCGCAACGGCTACCACTTTGAGGGTTGGAGCGAGAACCGTGGCGAAGCGCACAGTGCGCTGGGCACCACGCAAACGCAGTTCCTCAACCTGCGCTCGGCCCAGGACGCCAACGTCGACTACTACGCGCTGTGGTCCCTCAACCACAATCGCATCACCTACCACAACGGTTCCGTTGAGGCGTCGCCGGTCGCGGCAGGCTCGTATACCTACGTAGACAACTTCGTGCGGCTTGCCATGGCGCCGGCGCCCAAGGATGGTACCTCCATCTTTGTCGGTTGGAGGGTCACGGTTGCGCCCCAGGGAGGCACGGGACTGTCTGAGGGTACCCTCTACCGACCCGGGCAGGAGGTTGAGCTCGCAGGTGCCTACGGGGATGTGGAGCTTGAGGCAAGCTGGATGGCGCCCGCCGGCGTGCGGGCCGACTCCGAGCACCTCCACATCACGGGTACGGATTTTACGGAGGCGCGCAGTTACGTGGCTGCCCAGGTGAATACCTTTAAGGACGGCCAGCCCTTTGTGACCAACAGCGTGGAGTTGCGCCAGGGTGATACCGTCTTTGCGCTCGCGGGGGATGGCGCGGGCAACTGGTCGTACATCGCGGAGGAAAACGACGTCGGTGGCAGCTACGACGTGTACGTTGACGGCGCTTCCACGGGTGAGACGCTTGTTTTCGGTGGCGCCGCCGCCAATGTGTACTACTACTCCGCCTACGTCCAGACCGTTGTAAACGGCGTACCCACAGATGCCGCGGAGGTCATCATCATCGGGCCGAACGGCGAGGAAGCCACCATGAGCAGGGCGGGCACTGGCTCCTATATCCTCACCCACCAGGTGCAATCCCTTGAGGGCGCAACGGGCGCGTGGTCCGTTTTTGTTGATGGCGAGGACACCGGCAAAGCGCTCGCCTTCGCCCAGGGCGAAAACAGCGTCCTGGTGAGCCGCTATACCGTGCGCGTTGATGTGCGCCTCGACGATGTGCCCACCGACATGCTGGGCAGCGGGCTGCTCAAGGCTCCGGCGGGGTCGGGCGCGGCGGATGTGCCGCTGGCCGCTTTCTCCGTGGGCGCCTACCAGGCAACTGCGTGGGAAGACACCGAGACCATCTATGAGCTTTGGCTGAACGGGGCGGACACCGGTGAGCGGCTCGGCTTTATGGCCAACCTCATGTCCGTGCGGATGGACTACTACACGCTGCACGTTGAGACCACCATCGACGGTGTGCCCGCGAACCGAGGGGCTGTTGAGTTCCGTCCGGATGCGGGCGGTACGGGCGGTGCGGGCGCCATCACCTTGGCCCAAAAGGCCCTAGGCTCTTTTGAGACCGTGTGCCGGGCGTCCGACGGCACTTACCACCTGTACGTAGACAACGAGGATACCGAACGCCGCGTGCACCTCAACGGCCCCCTCAACATCCTGCTTCCCTATTACACGGTGAGCTATCATGCCGACACAGACCCCGCCACCACTGGTGAGCCTCCCCGGGACGCAGCCGTTTATCTGGAGGGCAGCGAGGTGATGCTTGCCTCAAGCGGGACCCTCTACCATGTTGGCTGGGCCTTCATGGGTTGGCGGGACAACAGCTCACAGCAGTCCTACTTCGCCGGCCAGCGGCTCACGGTGCTAAAGCCGCTCTCGTTTACCTCGCTGTGGGCGCCCAATGCCGAGGCCGAGGCCCGGTGGGTCATTGCGAGCGAGGGGATCGAGCACTACGGTTACCTCCTGGAGGCTCTGCGCGCGGCCGAAAACTCGGTGGACAGCGTGGCGATCACGCTTCTGCGGGACGCCCAGGTCTCATACGACGCCGTCTTGGGGCCGGGCGACACGCTGGGCATCGTGCCGAACGCCACGTTGACGATAACCCAGGGCGCTACGCTGCGCAACGAGGGCCTCATCGACCTCAACGCCGAGAAGGCCGCCCTCGTGGTTGAGGCGGGTGGGCAGCTCCTCAACGACAACACCGTAAGGGCCCCTGAGTCCATCGAGGAGCAGGAGGGTGGTTTTGCGGCGAGCCGCGTCTCGTTTGAGATGGGCGGACACGGCGAGGCCCCCGCCCCCAGCCCGCGCTACGTGCGGTTCTTTGAGCACATCGGCGAGCCCTCGGCGCCTGAGAACGTCGACCAGTGGAGGTTTGCGGGTTGGTGCACCGACGAGGCGCTGCATTCGGGTTTTGACCCTGCCTCCGATGTGGTCATCAACGCCCTTACGTTGCATGCCAAGTGGGAGCTCAACGTCTACACGGTGAGCTTTGACACGAGGGGCCACGGCGCAGCGCCCGCCTCCGTTATCGTGCGCCACGCCGAGCCGTTTGCCGAGCCGTTTGCGCCCGAGGCGCTCGGCTGGGAGTTTTGCGGTTGGTACTCCGATCCGAGCTGCACGCCACAAAGCGCGTGGGCCTTTGCGGACGCCGCATCTCCCAACATTGTTACCAGCAACCTCACGCTGTATGCCAAATGGGAGCACGCGCGCCTTACGGTGGAGTTCAACACCAACGGCCATGGCACGGCCCCGGCGCCCGTCGCGGTAGACTACGGCGATCCTGTTGCTGAACCCACGCCTCCCTACGCCTCCGGCTACACCTTCCTGGGATGGTATACCAGCGCCACGGCTCAGGACGAGGAGCACGCCTACCGGTTTGCCCTCACCCCGGTGACGCAGGACCTCACTCTGTACGCAGCCTGGCGCACGGGCGAGTTCTACCTCGTGAGCTTCAACGCAAACGGCCACGGCACCGCGCCCGCGCCCCTCAACGCCAGGGCCGGCGACCGGCTGACCATGCCGCAACCCCTCCCGCAGGCAGAGGGGTACGAGTTCTTCGGTTGGTTTGTGGATGAGCGCTGCACGATGCCGTGGGACTTCTCAACCGCCGTGATGCCAGCGCACGACCTCAGCCTCTACGCACGGTGGAAGAACGTACAGGCCCTGGTTGTCTTTGACCTCAACGGACGGGGTGGCGAGACGCCCAGCCCCTGTGAGACCGCTCCCGGCAGCGCGATAATGCCGCCGGGCGAGCCTGCCGCGGAGGGCTACGACTTTGGTGGATGGTACAAGGATAAGGCCGCCACACCCGGGCAGGAGTGGGCTTTTGCTGAGGCGGGCGCCCCCGATGTGGTCCCCGCCGGCGTTACGACGCTGTATGCGAAGTGGACGGTCCAGCGCTACGTCGTCAGCTTTAACACCGCAGGGCATGGCGGCGCTGCGCCTGCCGCGCAAACGCTCGACTTCGGCTCCTTTGTCACCGAGCCGCAACCAGCGCCCGCCGAGGCGGGATGGCGCTTCGGCGGCTGGTACGCCGATGCCGCCTGTACGCAGGCCTGGGGCTTTAAGGCCAACACCGTCCCGGCGCACGACATCACGCTCTACGCGAGCTGGCGGGCAGAAGACGCCTGCAAGCTGAGTTTTAACGCCAACGGGCATGGCACGGCGCCCTCCCCCGTCTGGGTAACGCCCGGCGCTGCCGCAGAAAGGCCCGAACCGCCCACCGAGGCGGGTTGGCTGTTCGGCGGCTGGTTCACCGACAAGCCCTGCACCTCCGGCAATGAGTGGGCTTTTGCCGGTGAGGCCACACCCACTCCCGTGAGCACTTCCCTCACGCTGTACGCCAAGTGGACGCCGATCCTCAACCCCGTCACCTTTAACCTCAACGGCAAGGGCAATTGGTTGAGTGCCCCCGAGCCCCTGAGCCTGGCCTGTGGCTTTAAGGTCACCGAGCCGGCCTACGACCCAACGGACCCCGACTTCCTATTTGCTGGTTGGTACCAAGATGAGGCGGGCACACGGCGTTGGGCCTTCGACACGGACCTTATGCCTGCCAGCGAGCTTACGCTGTACGCCAAGTGGATGCCCATCAGCGCCTTTAAGGTCACCTTCGACGCAAACGGACACGGCACAGCGCCCGCCGCTGCCTGGGCCAACCCGGGTAGCCTCATCAACCGCCCTGCCCCCGAACCTTTTGAGCAGGGCTACGCCTTTGAGGGCTGGTACCGCGACAGCGCCGCAACGCAGGCGTGGAATTTCGCGACGGACACGGTGAACGCGACCATGCGGCTTTACGCCAAGTGGGCGCCCCTTACCTACGACGTCTATTTTGTCTTTGAGCGGCAGGGAGCCATACTCAGTGTGAGCTCGGTCGCCTTTGGCGCTAAGCTGCCGCAGCCCGTTATGCCTTCTCGAGCTGGTTTTGAGTTTGGGGGTTGGTTTGTGTCCGACCAGTACGACTTTGGCCCCGCGTGGGACTTTGCCCAAAGGACCATGCCCTCTCACGACCTGATCCTCATCGCCAAGTGGCGCGCACTGGGCAGCTGGCCCGTTACCTATGATGTCGGGGGCCTTTCCGTCGCTCCTCCGCAGGCGTGGGCGGTGCCGGGCGCCTGGCTCTCGGAACCCCGCGTGCCCGAGGTGTCGGGCTACATCCTGGAGGGGTGGTATACGGACCCTGCCTGCACAGATGAGAGCAAATGGGAGTTTGACAAAAACACCATGCCGGACAACGCGCTCACCCTGTACGCACATTGGTGCGTTAAGGAATACGACGTGCGTTTTGAGACGGAGGGTGTGGTTAAGCCGCCCGCCCCGGTTACGGTTCCCTATGGCGAACCGGTGCCCGAACCCGCTCCTCCCGCGGCCGACCCGCTGCTGTTCCTGGGTTGGTATGCCGATACGGAGCACCAGCAGGTCTGGGATTTTGAGGCAGACACCATGCCAGCGGAGAACATCACACTCTACGGTACGTTCCGTGATCCTGCCGCCAGCAATCGGGTCACTTTTGAGACCGGCCCTCTCGGCACGCCACCGCCGCCGGTGTGGGTAGCGCATGGTTCATGGGTTGATGAGCCGCGGCCCGCGCCCACTCAACCAGGGTTCACGCTGACGGGATGGTACGTCGACGCCGATTCGGGGCAGCGGTGGGCTTTTGCGAGCGATACGGTAACCGAAGACATCACCCTTTACGCGGCCTGGCAGGTCAACGAGTACCGGGTTGTCTTCGATGCGAACGGTTACGGCGCCACGCCTCCGTCGGTGCGGGTGCCCTTCCTCGCGGCGGTGCCCGAGCCTGATCCCGCGCCGAGCGAGACGGGGTACACCTTCCTAGGTTGGTACAGCGATTTGGCTGGCGAGAGCGGCGCTGGGGCTGGCGGCAGCGTCGGCGTCGAGACTGGCGGCGGGACTGGCGGCGGCTCCGGCGGCGCCGACCCCGCCTTGTGGGACTTTTCCACGGACACCATGCCGGCCTGCGATATGACGCTGTATGCGCTCTGGCAGCTGAACTCCCACGTTGTGAGTTTTGACACCCAGGGGCACGGCCAGGCGCCCGCCTCGATAACGGTTGATTTCGCGCAGTTGGTGCCCGAGCCACAGCCCGCACCGAGCGAGGCAGGGTACACCTTCCTGGGTTGGTACACCGACCCCGCCACTCCCGACAACGCCCGGTGGGACTTTGCCACAGACCCCATGCCCGACAACGCCCTCAAACTGTATGCCAAGTGGGCGGTTAACTCCTATACGGTGACTTTTGACTGCTGCGGGCACGGCCATACGCCTCCGCCGGTAGTGGTTGCGTTTGGGCAGTTGGTGCCCGAGCCGCAGCCCTCGCCCATTGCCATGGACTGCTGTCTCCTGAGTTGGCACCAGGCAAAGAGCCTGAGCCCGCAAAGCGCATGGGATTTTGCCACGAACACCATGCCGGCCTACGATATAACGCTGTACGCCGAGTGGAGTGCAGATGGGGAGGAGGGCCTCGCCGGGTTCAACGACCAAGCCAAGTGGCTGTCCCGACCCTTTGAGCCTTCTGCAGGCAACGGCCAGGCCACAGGCGCAGGCGCCTCCCCACAGGCACCCTCCGACACATCCAGCGAGGCGCGTTCGCAAGACAAGCCGGGCGCGACCCCGCAAGAGGCCGGCTCACTCCTCAGCCTGATCCTGGTGATCCTGGGGCTTGCGGTTACGCTCTGTACCACTCTCGAAGCATGGGTACGGCGCGCCGTACTCTCATATACAAGAGGAGCACTCCTCCTGCTCACCCTCCTCAGTCTTGCGGGCGCCGTACTGTTTGTGCTCATAGACGGCTCAAAACCCCTCTGGACATGGATCAACGCCTACACCGTCCTCTTCACCGCTCTGCTCGTCATAGAACTCCTACTCATAACCCTGTGCCGCAAGAACGGAGCTCAAGAACAAACAGAACCGACAGACAGCCCCACAGACATAAGCTGACGCGACGCATGTGCGTTCGTGACAGTTCATGCGTTTTGCAGTATAATTGCATGCATGGGGAAGGCCTGCTGAATCGCAGGTCCTCAACAGCTTAGTAAAAGGGAGGCGTTATGCCAGCATTGCAGGTGCGGGAGTTTCCTGGCGACCTTTATGAGGAGTTGCGCAGTCGCGCGAGACGGGAGCATCGTAGCGTCTCGCAGCAAACTATCGTTGCGGTGCAGGAGCATCTTCACGCGGCCCCAGGCGTCACGGCTTTTCAACAGCCTGTCTCCGAGTCCCAAAACCAGGCGCGGAGAGAGCGGCGGCGGAGCTATTTTGAGGAGCTGGCTCGGCTGGGGGACGTAACGATACCGCCAGGCTTCCCCAGTCCTGCGGAAATCGTGCGTCAGACGCGGGAGGGGCGATGATAGTCCTGGATTGCTGCGCCGCGGTTGCCCTGATTCTGGGAACCTCCGAAGGCAAAAGCCTGGAGGCGCTCATGGAGCGGGATGAGGAGATAATCAGCTCGTCGCTGCTGCTTGCAGAGCTTGCTTCCGCGTTGAGGAAGTACGTTAAGGCGGGCGCCATGGCCCCCGAGAGAGCCACGTGGAGCATACGGGAGTTGGGCAGCCTCGTCGACCGCTTTGTAGACGTCTCCGAGAACCACGTTGAGTCTTTTTGCGAGGCGCTGCGCCTTGACCACTCTCCTTATGACCTGTTCTACTTCACCCTCGCCCGCCGCAATGGGGCCACCCTCTGCACGCTCGACCACAGCTTGATGCGTCTGTGCGAACGGGAAGGTGTAGACTGTATACATGAGTTGTTGCCTGCATAAAGGCCGCTCGTTGAGTTATTGCTCGTTGTCCCGGGGCGGCCTTGCCGCAAGAAGGAGTACGGTCCATGTTTGGGGATATACAGATAGCGCCCTCGCTGCTCTCGGCGGACTTCCTCAACCTTGAGCGCGACGTACGGCTCATTGAGCGGGAGCAACCCGAGTGGCTCCATGTTGACGTGATGGACGGCCATTTTGTCCCCAATCTCACCATCGGCCCGCCGGTTGTGCGGGCGCTCAAGCAGGCGACCACAATCCCGCTGGACGTGCACCTGATGATAACGAACCCCGCAGAGCAGCTGGACTGGTTCCTCGACGCGGGCGCGGACCTTGTGACGATTCATGTAGAGACCGGCAACGGGCCGCTAAAAGGCGCGCGCGCCGCAGGGGCCTCCCCCTCCATCGAGCGGGTGACAGACCCCGCAACGCTTGCGGCGCTCATCGACCGCATCCACGCGGCGGGTGCACAGGCGGGCGTCTCACTCAACCCGGGGACGCCGACGTCGGCTGTTGAGCCCTTTGTCGGCCTGGTTGAACTGGTGCTCGTGATGAGCGTGCACCCGGGCTTTGGCGGGCAGAGCTTCATCGCGGAGACTGTTGATAAGGTCGCGCAGATTGCGGATTGCGCCTGTTCTCTGGGCGTGAACCCCCTGCTGGAGGTTGATGGCGGCATCAACGCGCAGACCGCACGGTTGGTTGCCGAACAGGGGGCGGATGTCTTGGTTGCCGGCAATGCCATCTTCGGTGCGCCTGACCCCTGCGCCGCACTGCGTCAGATACGTGAGGCGGCTGCTGTGCGTGGGGCTACGCAAGTGCGCGAGGCCACACAGCGATGACGGCACGCGTCTACCTCGACTACGCGGCCACCGCGCCTTTGCGCCCCGAGGTCCTTGAGGCGATGCGGCCCTGGCTCAGCGGTTTGGCAGGCAATGCAAACACGCTCTATCAGGAGGGCAAACGGGCACGTCAGGCGCTTGACGAGGCGCGGGCAACCGTGGCTCGTTGCATCGGGGCCAGCCCCACCGAGGTGGTATTCACCTCGGGCGGTACCGAGTCCGACAACGCGCTCATCATCGGCATCGCTCACGCCATCCGCACGCAGAAAGGGCGCGAGCGGGGCGGCAACCATGTTGTGAGCACCGTCTTTGAACACCACGCAGTGCTTGAGCCAGTGCAGGCGCTTAAGCGTGAGGGCTACGAGGTCACACTCGTTAAGCCGACGCGCACGGGTTTTATCGAGCCGGACGCTTTTGCCGCGGCTTTGCGGCCCGACACGCTGCTTGCTTCCGTGATGATGGCGCAAAACGAGATCGGTACGGTTCAACCCATCGCCGAGCTTGCCCGGCTTGCCCACGCCAACGGGGCGGCGGGCGCGGCGGGCGCGGGCGCGGGGGCGTCGGGGGCGGGTGCGGGGGCGGGCGCGGCGGGCGTCAGCACGTTCTTCCACACCGATGCCGTGCAGGCGCTCGGCAAGCTCCCCCTCAGCGTAAGGGAGCTCGGTGTTGACGCTGCGAGCTTCAGCGCGCATAAGCTCGGTGGCCCGCAGGGGGTCGGCGCTTTCTACCTCAAGCGCCAGACGCCGTTTGCCGCCACCCAGCTCGGCGGCGGGCAGGAGAACAAGCGGCGCAGTGGCACGCAGAACATCGCGGGCGCGGTCGGCTTCGCAAAGGCCCTTGAGCTTGCAGAGGCAGAGCGGGAGCACGAGGCAGCTCGCCTTACCGCCCTGCGCGACCACCTGGCCACAGCCCTCCTTGCGCTGGACGCACGCATCACGCTCACCATCGCGCAAAGCGACGCGCACTCCCTCAACACGCACCTCCCCGGCTTGCTCTCCTTCCTCGTCGCAGGCTATGAGTCGGAGACACTCATCCTCAAGCTCGACAGCGCTGGCTTTGCCGTATCCGGCGGTTCCGCCTGTTCAACCGGCTCCCTGGAACCCAGCCACGTGCTCACCGCGCTCGGCCTGCCGCGCGACAGCGCCCACAGCGTCCTGCGCGTCTCCCTCGGCCACGAGACCACTCAAGCCCACATCACCGCCTTTTTGGCCACCCTTGCAACCATCCTGCACTCCTGACCATGCGTCGCGCCTCGCCCTCTGAAGTACAGCTGATGTGCTAGAGTAGTGGCATGGTGCGAAACATGGAGCTAAACATGGAGATGACCGACACACATACTCATACTTGGTACTCGGGACACGGCGATGGGACGGTCGCGGAGGTTGTCGCGGTGGCCGTCGCGCGCGGGCTTACGACTGTTGCGCTCACCGAACATCTGCCGCTGCCGCCCGAGGTCGACCCGACGGGGACCTTCGCCATGACGGAGGATCAGGTCGCGCCCTACCTTGAGGAAATCGAGCGTGCCCGCAAGGAATATCCGGGGATCGAGATCATCTGTGGTATCGAGGTTGATTGGCGCGAGGGCGCCGAGGGCTACATCCTTGAGCGCCTTGGCCCCTACGAGCTTGTCCTCGGTTCGGTGCACATGCTCTCAGACGCCGCGGGCAATGTGTGGGAGTTCGACCACCCTGCCTACATCGACGGATGGCAGGAACGTGGCGAGGAGCAGGTTTGGAGCGAGTACCTCCGCCTATGGAGCGACGCGGTGAGAAGCGCGGTCCCCTTTGACGTTATGACCCACCCCGACCTGCCGAAGAAGCTTGGGTTTAAGCCGCGGTTCGACCCTCGCGAGATGTACGCGACCATGGCTGAGGTCGCTGCCAGCAAAGACGTGCTCATTGAGGCGAACACCTCGGGGCTGTATAAGCCGGTTGCCGAGCTGTACCCTGGCCCCGCGCTGCTACGCGCGTTTCGTGAGGCAGGCGTTGGCTGCACGGTCTCCTCGGACGCACACACGCCGGGCGACGTCGCACGCTCGCTCGACGCGGCCCATGCCGCCATGCGCGCGGCGGGCTACACGCACGTTACGGTGCCCACACGCACGGGCGACCGCCGACTCATCGCACTGGAGGAGTTAGGAGGAACGCGCACAGTATGAAATCCGTGGAACGCATCCTGGTCCTCGTAAACCCCGCTGCGGCCAATAACTCCGCTCATCACCTCTGGGGGCGGTTTACCTCGCGCTTTGAGGCACTATTCTCCAGCTACGACTGCACAACCGTTGAGACGCAAAGCCGCCAGCACACCATCGCTCTGGGCGCCAGCACCGACGCCGACCTCATCATCTCCGTCGGCGGCGACGGCACCGTCCACGACATCGCCCAGGGGCTTATGCAGCGTCCCCGCAGCGAGCGCCCCCTGCTCGCCGTTGTGCCCATCGGCTCAGGCAACGACTACGCCCGCACCCTCTCCCTCCCCTCCAACCCGCTCCGCGCACTCGAGGCCCTCAGCGAGGGAGTGCGCCTGAGCATCGACGCCGGACGTTGCAACGAGACCATCTTCCTCGAAACCCTGAGCTTCGGCATCGACGCAGCCATCGCCTTTAGGACCATCGACCTGCGCAGACGCACCAACAGCCGCGGCCTGCTCCTCTACGCGCGCGCCGCCATTGCCGCCATCCTGCACGACCTCAAGGCACACCACTTCACCATCACCCTGGGCGACGCGGAGCCCCTGGAGCGCGACCTGCTCATCTGCGCCATCCAAAACGGGCCCACCTATGGTGGCGGCTTCCGCATCGCCCCCAACGCCTGCGCCAACGACGGCCTGCTCAACATCTGCATGGCCTTCGACGTCACCAAAGCCTATGCGCTGTGGGCTCTGACGCTCGTCGCGCGCGGCACGCATGAACGCCTGCCCATCATCAACACCTTCACCACACAGCACCTGGTCGTTGAACTTGCCCGGGAGATTCCCGCGCAATGCGATGGAGAGGTGTTGAGGGGGACCCGTTTTGATATTGAGGTCATCCCCGATGCCCTGGATGTCCTGGTGTCCCGCAACAGTCCCCTGCTCCTCCCAACCCTCTGAACAGAGGTTTTACCGTGCCGCTCCTACCTTACTCCTACGCGCGCGTTGTGCTCGACATCCCCGTGCATGCCCTCGACACCGCTTTTGACTACACGATACCCGAGGAGCTGCGCGCGCAAGTCCAGGTGGGTTGCTGCGTGCGCGTGGACTTTGCGCACAGGCCGGCGCTCGGCTACGTGGTGGGCCTGCGCTCTGAGCCGTCGGGCGGGGTGGCTGCGGAGAAGCTGCGGCCGCTGCGCGAGCTGCTTTCCGAGCCCTGCTTCGACGAGACCGCCGCCGATCTCGCCCAGTGGCTTGCCCGAGAGTACCTCGCCCCCCTGAGTGAGACGCTCCGCCTGTTTTTGCCCCCGGGCGCCTCTCCCAGGCTGCGCAAAGACGCGGAGGGCGCCTGGCGACTTGAGCAGCCGAACATCGGCCCCGTCGATGACCGCTGGGCAATCCTCACCGAAGAAGGCCGCGACTTTACGCCTCCGACAAACGCCGCCAAACAGCGCGCCATCATCGAGGCTCTCAGTATCAGCGAGATGCGTGTGGGCGATTTGGCGCTGGAGTTATCCCATCTTGCGGCCCCCCTCAAGGCGCTTGAGAAGCGTGGCGTTATCCGGCTGGAATCACGCCGTCGCATCCGCGGCGGACGCCCCGCGCTACCTCCTTCCCACGACATCACCGCCCTCACCCCGGGCCAGGCCGAGGCTCTCCGCCTCATCCGAGAAACACTGGCGTTGGGACAAGGGGACGGGGCGACCGCGGGGGAGACAGAGGGGGACGGGGCAACTGTCCCACATGACGACACGTTCTCGACGTCGCAACAACCTCACCAGGTGGGACAGTTGCCCCGTCCCCCTCTGTCTCCCCCGCTGTCCCAAACCCGTCCCATCCTGCTCGACGGCGTTACGGGCTCTGGCAAGACCGAGGTCTACCTGCAGGCGATACGCACCGTGCTTGAGCAAGGCGGCGGCGCCATCGTGCTCGTGCCCGAAATATCGCTTACGCCACAGACGGTTGCCCGCTTCCGCGCGCGTTTTGGCGAGCAGGTGGCCGTGCTGCATTCGCGCCTTTCCGCGGGGGAGCGTTTTGATCAGTGGGACCTTGCCCGCAGCGGTGTGGCGCGCGTGGTGGTTGGAGCGCGCTCGGCGCTGTTTGCCCCCGTACACGACCTGCGGCTCATCATCATTGACGAGGAACACGAGGCCACGTACAAACAAAATTCCTCCCCGCGTTACGTAACGCGCGACGTGGCGGTTCAACTGGCACGGCTCAGGCGCGCGGCGCTCGTACTCGGCAGCGCCACGCCCTCGATGGAAGCCCTGCACGCGGTTGAGACCAGCGCCTTCGCCATCGCACAGCTCCCCGAGCGCGCCTCCGGCAAACCGCTGCCACCCATCCAGATAATCGATCTCTCGGCGCAGTTCCACGCGGGCAACAAGACGATGTTCTCGCAGCCGCTGCGCGAGGCCCTGCTGGAGACCATTGAGCGCCGGGAGAAGGCGGTGCTGCTCCTCAACAAGCGTGGCTTTGCGTCCTTTTTGCTCTGCCGCGACTGCGGCTACGTGCCTACCTGCGAGAACTGTGCCACGTCGTTTACCTATCACGAGCGCCCGCCGCGCCTGATGTGCCACCATTGCGGGGCGACCATACCCGTGCCCGCCGTCTGCCCCGATTGCGGCAGCCCCTATCTCAAGCAACTCGGCCCCGGTACACAGTTCGCCGCCGACCAGCTCAAGGCCATCCTGCCCGAGGGCACCCCCCTCATCCGCATGGACGCGGACACCACGCGCGGCAAGGACGGTCACGAGCGGTGCCTCAACGAGTTCATCGCCGCGCCTTTCGGCGTGCTGCTCGGGACGCAGATGATAGCCAAAGGGCTCGACTTCCCCGAGGTCACACTCGTCGGCGTGCTCATCGCGGACACCGCCCTCAAGTTCCCCGATTTCCGCGCGCCGGAGAGAACCTACCAGCTGCTTGAGCAGGTCGCCGGGAGAGCAGGACGTGCCGAGAAAGACGGACGCGTCATCGTCCAGACCTACTGGCCGGAGCATGTAGCGATACGTGCCGCGGCAACGCACAACCGGGAGCTGCTGCTTGCCGACGAGCGCGCCACGCGTGCGGAAATCGGCTATCCCCCCTACACGCGGCTTGCGAACATCCTGCTGTGGGGCCC
>JAITEK010000145.1 GCA_031282085.1 Coriobacteriales bacterium | reverse complement strand
ACCCACTACGGTAGTCTCGCCGATGATGACGCCCATGCCGTGGTCGATGAACACGCGGTGCCCAAGCGTGGCGCCCGGGTGTATCTCGATGCCGGTAAAAAAGCGGGTAACCTGGCTTAAAAAACGTGCGATGCCGCGCCGACCGTGGCGCCAAAGCCAGTTCTCGATACGATGTGCGCAGATAGCCTGCACACCGGGATAGCAAATGAATATGGCGATGCTCGACGTAGCCGCCGGGTCACGGTCTTTTACCGCCTGTATATCCTCACGCAATCTTTTGAACATGATGGCCTTTCCTTGGGTTTTTGGCATGCGCCTGTTGTATCGGATGGTCTCTCGACGCATCCGGCCCTGGCGCTACCTCATGTCTGCCCGCGCCGTCGCACACAGGCGGCCCGCGGCAGTCATATCATCAGTGTAGCAGTCTTGTAGCCCGGTCATGCCGGGCATCAACACGCGCAACCCTCGCCGGCGGCCCTGAGCAGGACAATCGCCTGGGCAGCGATACCTTCGCCGCGCCCCTCAAAACCTAAGCCCTCGGTGGTTGTCGCCTTAACGCCCACCTGGTCTATCGCAAGCTCAAGCGCCGTGGCCAGCCGCCCGCGCATCTCCTCACGATAGGGTGAGAGCCGAGGCGCCTGCGCTATGATGACGGTGTCCACATCCACAACCTGCCAGCCGCGTGCGCGCACCATCTCACCCACGCGGACAAGCAGCACGAGGGAATCGGCTCCCGCGAACGCGGGGTCGGTGTCGGGGAAGTGCTCGCCGATGTCGCCGGCGCGCAAGGCTCCCAGCAGGGCGTCTGCCACCGCGTGGACTAATACGTCGGCGTCTGAGTGGCCGAGCAGACCACGCTCATGTTCGATGTGCACCCCACCAAGGATGAGGGGGCGATCCGCCTCTGGCGCAGCAAAGGCGTGCACGTCATAGCCCAGGCCGACGCGCGTCGCGCCGATACCCGCAGCCTCCGTGCCGGCATCTGCCGCGCCCGCAACCGCTGCGCTCATAGCCGCTCCTGCAGGCGCATGGCAAGCCCCGCCTCAACGGAGCTGCGATCCTCGGGGACCGTTATCTTGATGTTGTTACGG
Source organism: Coriobacteriales bacterium (assembly GCA_031282085.1). Taxonomy (GTDB): domain Bacteria; phylum Actinomycetota; class Coriobacteriia; order Coriobacteriales; family UBA8131; genus JAITEK01. The sequence goes on along the minus strand of JAITEK010000145.1, from coordinate 3,874 downwards.
GGCCCGTTCACCAGCACCACGTTGCCGTTGATGCGCTCCACAAGCGAGGAGTCGTCCGTGCCGACAAAGCCTTCGGCGAGCGCCGTGGCGTGGGCGTCGCGGATCATCTCGCTGCGAAAGACCTGCGGGGTCTGAGCTACCCAGAACGCGCCGCGGTCGGGCGTACCAATGATCCCCCGGCCGCTGACGACCTTGAGGGTGTCGATGGCGGGATAGCCCACCACCGCGCCATCGGCGTCGAGGTTGCCGCGCACCGCGGAGATCGCGTGGCCGATGAGCTCCGAGGTCACCAGCGGACGCGCCGCGTCGTGGATGGCGATGAACTCATAGGTATCCGGCACCTTGCTGATACCGGACAAAGACGATTCCTGGCGTATCTCGCCGGCCGGCGCCATGACGATAGGCGTCACAAAGGGAAAGCCGTCGATGGCCTCGCGGCAATACTCGTCCATGCGGTCCTCGGGGGCGACCACAACGATGAGCCCCACGTCGGCAACCGCGTCAAAGGCCTCAGCGCTCCAGGTGAGGATGGGCTTGCCGTGCAGCTTGAGCAGCTGCTTGCCGCCGGCACAGCCAAACCGCTCCCCTATGCCGCCGGCGAGTATGACTGCGGCCGTATGGGGGTTTGAGGAAACCTGCCCGCGCACCGCCGTGAGCGGCGCCGTGAGGAAGTCGATGTACTCTCTACTGAGAAGCAGCTCGGGAGCGGCAAGGACCGAAGGGCTGTGCACAGGGTCAACCAACCGGACCCGTTGCTCACCGCCGAGGGGGGACGGGGCAACTGTCCTACCTGTTGCGACGCTCGTTGCCGCACCAGGAGATGTGCTGGCAGGTGGGACAGTTGCCCCGTCCCCCTTTTGCTTGTCACTGTCACCCACGGCTACCGCATCCTCCTTAAACACCACCAAACATGAATGGCATTATAGCACGTAGAGTGCCCGCCGCTCTGAGCAACGGGCACTCTGATGGTCAAAAAATGTGACGGGAACGGTCTAGCGTACAGAAAGCCTGCCGTACTCCTCCCCCATCAGTACGTGCACGTAGCCGCCCTCATCCTGGGGAACGGTCAAATCGAACTGCACGTCCTTTTGGAAGATGAGCACAAAGTCCGAGCCGCCGAACAGGAAGTACCCCAGCTCGTCACCCTTCTTGACCGTGTCGCCGACCTCAAGGCCCTCGGTGAAGTTCACGGAGCTTACCTGTGACATACCCACGGGCATGCAGGCAACCAGACCGTACTGCTCGGTCTTGACGATAACGTAGGCGCGGGTCTCGATGGACTCCCAGGTGGGCTGCTCGCTGTAGAGCTGGTACTTCTGCGCCGCAGGGTCCCATGCGGTCAGGCCGCCGATGTTAACAGCAGCGGGAATATGCCCCATCTCAACGACCTCACCGGAGACCGGGAAGTGATAACGATGGTAATCCTGCACGTTGAGGAAGGTGTGCGTCAGCGTGCCGTTGGCAAAGTCCTCGGCGTACTTGCTGCCCATAAGCAGTTGCGGCACGGAGTTAAAGCCCTTGGACTTGATGACGACCTCAGAATCAGGGCCATCCTGCTGACGGTCCGCGTTGAGGATGTTGGAGTTCTCATCTACCTGCCAAACGCCTTGCGTAACGGAGTCGGCGGGCGAAGCCACCACGGAGTCATCGTCGGGCGCGGCTATGGGGCGCGCGGAGGGATCTATGAGATGACGGGCAAAGAAGTCGTTGAAGGAGTGCCAGTTCTCCTTGGGCTCATACCAGCCCTTTTGCAAGCCATACTCCGCATCGGCGTAGGCGCGCCAGTAATACTGGTCGTTCCATGACTCCTTGGTGCTCAGGTAGTTGCCCCAGTTCTCCGTGTACTCGTTCATCCAGGCGCTTACGCGTGGCTCGTACTCAAGCGAGTTGTAGTACAGCCCCTGCCCCTCAAGCTCCTCCAGGGGGATGTCGAGGATGAAGTAGAAGTAGTTGAGGCTCTGGTCTATCGAGTCCATGAGCGTGGGGTGCTCCTTGTTATACATGATATTCCAGGGCATGCACAGCGTGGACCAGTCGAGGAAGCTGTAGTATTCCTCAAGGTTCTGCGCGGGGTTGGTAACGCGGTCGGGGTTGATCTCAACACCTTTGGCGATGGCCTTCTCAAACAGTGCTTTGAGGTCGGGGTTCTCGTCCAGCATGCTGATGAACTCCAGCGTATCCGGCTGATGGATGGCGTCGGCGCCCAGTGGCGTCTGCTCGGCGCTCAGCGTCTGTTCGGCGCCCTGCGACGTCGCTTCGCTGGTCGGCATAAGGTCGCAGGCCGGCAGCGCGAACAGCGCCAGCGCCAGCAAAGCGGCCAGTACGCCTCGCATCCAGCGCATACGTCCGGATTGTGCGACCTCCGGTGTTCCTTCACGATTCTTGCTCATTGGCGTTCCTTTCTCTCAATCGGTCGTCGTTGTCTACTGCGCTCCTCTTTACGAGGGGAGTGCTGAACTAGGGTCCCGTGCGCCCCGCTATTCGTTAGGGAAGATGGTGCGATGACTCGGCGCGTCTCGCTAGTACGTGATGCGCGTGCCGCTGGTGCCGGCCAGGGCATCGGCGGCGCGTTCGAGCGAGCCGATGATGGCGATACGGTCCGTGCCGCCGGCCACAAAGTCGCAGGCCGCCTGCACCTTGGGCAGCATACTGCCCGCTGCGAACTGGCCCCCCTCGATGTAGCTTTGTGCCTGCGCGCGGGTGATACTCACAAGTTCGCGCTGCTCAGGCGTGCCGAAATTGACGAATACCCGGTCGACCGCCGTCAGTATGAGCAGCACATCCGCCCCTACGAGATGGGCGAGCTTGGCTGCGGCAAAGTCCTTGTCAACCACGGCGTCTACCCCGTGATAGCGCTTGCCGCTGTAGACGACCGGCACACCACCACCGCCGCAGGCGATAACCACCTGATTGTCGTTGATGAGCGTGCGCAGCGTCATCTTCTCGTAGATGTCAACGGGTTTGGGAGAAGGCACCACGCGCCGCCACCCACGACCGGAGTCCTCCCGGTACACGTCGCCGGTCTTGTGCATGATCTGTTGCGCCTCATCCTCGCTGTAGTAGCCACCGATGGGTTTGGTAGGGTTGGAGAAGGCGGGGTCGGCGGGGTCGACCACCACCTGGGTGAGCATGGCGACCACGGGGATGTCCTCATGCCCACGGGCGACGAGCTCCTCGTCAATGGCCTGTTGCAGGTGATAGCCGATGTAGCCCTGGCTCATAGCCGTGCACTCGGCAAAGGGGATGAGCGGCACCGTGCCGGCCTGGCTTGCCTGCTCAAAGGCAAGACGTATCTGCCCCACCTGCGGGCCATTGCCGTGCGCGAGTACCAGGTTGTTGCCCGCCTCGATGAGATCGGCGATGGCACGGGAGGCCATTTGGGCTTTTTCGAGCTGTTCCTGGGCGTTGTCGCCCAATGCGTTGCCCCCGAGGGCAACCACGATCTTAGACATGATGATTCTCCTAAACGGTACGTAAGGGCGTCGGTATGTTCTGTTATTCTGCGCGAGGATGCCGATTGATCCTGCCCCGTCATTGCCAGACTTACTCCAGCAATGACGGGCAACGGATCAGTGAGCGCCTCCCTTTGGTCTTCCTACCGCGGCTGTTGTTGGGTGATGCAGTGGATGTTGCCGCCGCCGAGCAGTATCTCGCGAGCGTAGACCGGCGTTACCTGCCGCTCGGGGAAGGCCTTTTGCAGCACCTCAACAGCCACCGCGTCGTTGGCGTCGCCAAAGCTCGGCACCACGAGGCCGTCGTTGGCGATGTAGAAGTTGACGTAAGACGCCGCCAGCCGATCGCCCTCCAGGCGCGGCAGCGTGCCGTCCACGGCGTCAACGCCCTGGCTCTCCTCGGTGCTTATGAGGATGGGTGA
>JAITEK010000106.1 GCA_031282085.1 Coriobacteriales bacterium | reverse complement strand
TGGGCGAGGTACAGCCCCAGCAGCGTAAGCAGCGCCACCTGCGCGAGGAAGGACTTGGTCGCCGCCACCGCGATCTCGATGTTCGCCTTGATGTTGAGCACGGTCTGCGCCTCCTGCGTGATGCGCGACCCCATCACATTGGTGAGCGCGATGACGTGCGCACCCGCGCGCCGCGCCAGGCGCACCGCCTCAAGCGTGTCGGCCGTCTCGCCAGACTGCGAGATGGCGATGACGAGCGTATTCGTGCTGATGATGGGATTGCCGTAGCGAAACTCCGAGGCCACGTCCACCTCCACGGGGATGCGCGCCCAATTCTCGATGAAGTCCTTGCCGATAAGCCCGGCGTGGTACGAGGTGCCACAGGCAACGATGTAGATACGGTCTATGTCGGCAAGCTCCTCGTCGGTCAGGGGCAGCTCGTCAAACTGCAAGGCGCAGGTCTTGCGGTCGAAGCGGTTGGCGATGGTGTCGCGGATAACGCGCGGCTGCTCGCTTATCTCCTTGAGCATGAAGTCCGGATAACCGCCCTTCTCCGCCTGCTCCAGGCTCCATTCTATGTGATAGATGGCGGGGGTGAACGGCTCGCCCGCAGGGTCGAAGAACTCGATGCTCCCGTCGCTGTGCAACACGGCGAGGTCGCGGTCGCGGATGTAGGAGATCTCGCGGGTCTTGTCGATGAGCGCCGGAGTGTCCGAGGCGGCGATGGCGCCCCCCTCGTAGCTACCGATGACCAGCGGCGAGTCGTTGCGCGTTACGATGATGGTATTCGGGTGATCGGCGTGCAGGATGGCCAGCGCAAACGAGCCGGAAAGCTGCGCCACTGTCGCGCGCACCGCCTCGGTGAAGTCGCCTGCGTGCGCCTCGTAGTTCTCCTCAACAAGATGGGCGACCACCTCAGTGTCGGTCTGCGAGGCAAAGGCATGGCCCTTCGCGATGAGCTCCACCTTGAGGTGGGCGTAGTTCTCGATGATGCCGTTGTGCACAACGGCAATCCGGCCGGAGCAGTCACTATGAGGATGCGCGTTCTCCTCACTCGGAACACCGTGAGTAGCCCAGCGAGTATGCCCGATACCGCAGGTACCGGCGATGTCGCTTGCTTCAACAGCCTCAACGAGACTGACGACCTTGCCCTTGCGCTTCACGACCTCAAGCACGGCGCCCACGCCGTTGTCCGCAGCGCCAGCCGCTGGCCGCACCAAGGCGATACCGGCGCTGTCGTAACCCCGGTACTCAAGCCGCGCAAGCCCGCCCAGCAGAAAGGACCGCGCGTCTACCGTCCCTGTGAATGCAACTATCCCACACATTGGTTCTCTCCCTCATGGTTCTGGCAAAGCGCCGCTGTCTTACTGCTACTATTGTACGCTATCCCAGCTCCTGGGCGACCACGGAGGCAAGGTGCTCGGCCTCTCCCTGGGCCACATGCTCCTCGGTGGCCTCGATCATGACGCGGATAAGCGGCTCGGTGCCCGAGGGCCGCAGCAGAACGCGCCCCTGCTCTCCCAGGCGCCCCTCGGCCTCGCGCACAGCCTGGGCAATGGCCTTGGAGCCGGCAAACCCCGCCTGGTCACTCACTTTTACGTTGATGAGGACCTGCGGATAGCGCGTCATCACCTGGGCCAGGCTGCTGAGCGGCACCGCCGCACGCCGCAGGGCCACCAGCAGTTGCAGAGCCGTTACCAGCCCGTCTCCCGTGCTGTTGTGCTCGAGGAAGATCATGTGGCCGGACTGCTCCCCACCGATGACGTAGCCGCCCTCACGCATGGCCGCGAGCACATTGCTGTCGCCCACGGCGGTTTGGATCACCTCTATCCCCTGCTGGCGCATCGCACGGGTAAAGCCGAGGTTACACATAACCGTCGTAACGACTGTGTTGCGTGCGAGGCGGCCTTGTTCCTTGAGGTCGAGGGCACAGATGGCCTCGATGAAGTCACCGTCCAGCTCGTTGCCGGCCTCGTCGAGGGCGAGCACACGATCCGCGTCACCATCGTGGGCGATGCCCAGATCGGCGCCCGTCTCGGCAACGAGGGCCTTGAGCTGCTCCAGATGGGTTGAGCCGCAGCCGACGTTGATGTTGTTGCCGTCAAAATCGGTGTTGATTGCCGTGACCGTTGCGCCGAGCCGCCGCAGGGCCTCGGGCGTTGTGGCAAACGACGCGCCGTGCCCGCAGTCGACGGCGATGTGCAGACCCGCAAGGTCGAAGCCCTGCCCGTGCACCACCTCCACCGCATGAGCGACATAGCGCTCACTGGCGTCCTCAAGCGGGATGACCGTGCCCACGGCTGCGCCGATGGGATTGGGAGACGGGGCAGGGGTTGGGACAGAGGGACAGGGTTGGGACAGAGAGGGACGGGACAGCCTCTGGAGTTGTTCCTCAAAGGCGTCTTCCTGCTCACGGGTGAGCTTAAAGCCCTCCGCGTTGAAGAACTTGATGCCGTTGTACTCCGGGGGGTTGTGCGAGGCGGAAATGACCACGCCTCCGCTGGCGTTGAGCTCGCGTGTGAGCAGTGCAACCGCCGGCGTGGGAATGATGCCCGCAAGCAGGGCATCGCCGCCCGCCGAGGTGATGCCCGCTATAAGGGCCGCCTCGAGCATAGGGCCGCTCCGGCGAGTATCCCGCCCGATAACGAGCCGCCCGCCGAGCAACTCAACGGCTGCGCGGCCCAAAACATAGGCCATCTCACAGGTAAGCTCCTGGTTCGCAATGCCGCGAACCCCGTCAGTACCGAAGAATCTCGTCATAGTCGCTCCTATGAGTGTGTCG
>JAITEK010000092.1 GCA_031282085.1 Coriobacteriales bacterium | reverse complement strand
ATGACGGCCAACGTGTTTAAGGAGGACATCGAGCGCTGCCTCGCCGCCGGCATGAACGACCACGTCGGCAAGCCCATAGACCTACGCGAGCTCCTCCAAAAACTCTACCACTACCTGATTAGTAAGTAGCGCGCAATCGTGCGTCGCGGGTCGCGGGTCGCACGCAGCCGTGTGCCGCGCGCTTTGCGCGCTCCCTATGCGTCGCGCGCTGTCGCGCGCGGTGGACCCTGGCATAAAGCCAGGGTGACGGACTTCTTTTCGCCCGCCACTCCGGCCGCCCGTCATTCCGGCCACCCGTCATTCCGGCTGCCCGTCATTCCGGCTTTATGCCGGAATCCAACCGGCGGCGGTAGCCGACGGATCCACTATACATCGCGGGACGGCGCCAGCCGTCCTCGTGGCACTTACGTCGCGCGCTGTCGCGGCCGGATTCACAAAACCACCGCAAAACTATCTCCCGTATAATGGTTTACCATGATTCTCAACGTCGATAAGCTGAGCAAGTCCTACGGAGCGCGCGTGCTGTTTAAGGCCGCGGGTTTTCGCATAAACGAGCGCGACCGCTATGCCCTGGTGGGTCCGAACGGCGCTGGCAAGACGACGCTCCTCAACATCCTGGCGGGCACGGACGCGCCAGACGAGGGAACGGTCATCTTCGCCAAGAACGCTGAGGTGGGCTACCTGGAGCAAAGCGCCATCGAGGTGGCCGGCGAGGCGCAACTCACCGTGTTGAACGCCGTACTCGCCGCCGCCGCGGACCTGCTCAACATACAGGCACGTCTCACACACCTCGAGCAGCAGATAACCGACGCGGCCAACGACGGCGACGACGACGAGACACAGCAGAAGCTGCTTGCCGAGTACGGGCGCCTGAGCGACGCGTTTGCGCACGGCGGCGGCTACACCATTGAGCCGCTTGCACGCAGCGTGCTGTTTGGCCTGGGCTTTAAGGAGGGCGACCTCGGCCGCCTGACCGGGGAGTTCTCCGGCGGCTGGCAGATGCGTATCGCGCTGGCAAAGTTGCTGCTGCGCAAGCCCGACCTGCTGCTGCTCGACGAGCCGACCAACCACCTCGATTTGGAGAGCGTCCGCTGGCTTGAGGGCTTTTTGCGCAGCTACGAGGGGGCCGTGGTGGTGGTGAGCCACGACCGCGCATTCATGGACGGCATGGTCGACCACGTTATCGAGATAGACCGCGGCTCGCTGGTGTTGTACCGCGGCGGTTATTCGGACTTTGAGCGCCAACGCGAGGAGAACCTCATGCGGCTGCGCGAGGCCTACGAGGCGCAACAGGCCGAGATTGCGCATATGGAGGCTTTTGTTGAGCGGTTCCGCTACAAGGCGTCCAAGGCCAAGCAGGTGCAGGACCGCGTGAAGAAGCTGGAGAAGCTGGAACGCATCGAGCTGCCGGAAGCGCGGAAGAAGGTGCGCTTTCGCTTTCGCCAACCGCCGCGCACAGGCGACATGGTCATCGAGCTGCAAGACATCCGCAAAGCCTACGGCGACACCATCGTCTATGGTGTGGGACAGGGGGACGGGGCAACTGTCCCATTTGTCGAAATGTTTTCGGTTGCAGCAGAGAGCACTGTCGCAAATGGGACACTTGCCCCGTCCCCCTGTCCCACAGTCCCCCTTGTGCCCGGCTCGGGGGTGGACCTCACGCTGTACCGCGGTGAGAAGGTGGCGCTCGTGGGGCCCAATGGTGCGGGCAAGTCCACGCTGCTCAAGATACTCGCGGGGGTGATTGAGCCAGACGCCGGTCTGCGCAAGCTCGGCGTGCACGTCAGCGTGGGCTACTACGCCCAGCACCAGCTTGAGGAACTCAACGTAAAGAACACCGTTTACGCCGAGCTTGACGGAGCTGCCCCCGGCTGGACCCAGGCCGAGGTCCGTACGCTGCTCGGCACCTTCCTGTTTACCGGCGACGACGTTGAGAAGAAGGTGAGCGTGCTCTCGGGCGGAGAGAAAAGCCGGCTCGCGCTCGCAAAGATGCTCGTACAACCCGCACCGCTGCTGTGCCTCGACGAGCCGACCAATCACCTCGACATCACCAGCGCAGACGTGCTGGAGGAGGCGCTCAAGGCGTTTACCGGCACGCTCGTGTTCATCACACACGATCGCCACCTCATTCGCGCCGTTGCCAACCGCGTCATTGAGGTGAAGGACGGCAAGCTGACCAGCTATACCGGCGACTATGACTACTACCTGGCCAAGACGGAGGGCGTGGAGTCGATGGCGGAGACCCCGGTTGCCGGCTCGTCTCCCTTGCCAAACAAGACAGACGAAGCATCCTCTTTTGTCTCATCCGCACCCGCACCAGCTCACAAGACCAAAGAGCAACGCCGCGTTGAGGCGGAGTCACGCAACCGAGCCTACCGCCTCCTCAAAGAGGATCGTAAACGGCTCAAAGAGGTAGAGACCCAGCTCGACGCCGACACCATCCGCCACGACACGCTTGTAGAACTCATGGCCAGCGAGGACCTCTATCAGGACAAAGAGGCTTTTGACGAGACCCTGACCGAGTACAACCGCCTCCGCAAACGCATCCCCCAACTGGAGGCCGAGTGGTTTGAGATAACCCAACGTATAGAACGCGAGCTAGAAGCCGAGTAACCATGCGTCGCGCTCCGCGCTCCCGATGAGTCCGGCGGCCACCGCCGCCGGTTGGATGCTGGCATAAAGCCAGCATGACGAACGTTTCGTGCGCCATCATCCCTTGCCCGTCATTCTGGGCTTGTCCCAGAATCCAGTCGGCCGCGATAGCGGACGACGCATCAAGAGCGTGCGCAGCACGCGACACACTTTTGCGTCGCCTTACACCCCCGCAGGTTTTTTGGCGCTGCGGACGCTTAGGCCGGCTCTCACCATCTCGGGGTGCAGGGAGAACAGGAGCATCATCTCGGCGCCCATGCCGAAGCCGCACTCGTCGCAGATGCCGGCGGCCTCGCCTTGGCAGCACGCGAGGCGCGTACCGTCAACCATGATGAAGTTCGAGATCCAGCACTGTTTCTTGGGCACAAAAGAGCGCGGGTCGCGCAGCATTTTCAGACCGGTCAGCGAGTTCATGAGCGGGTAGCCCGCTTTCTTCAGCTCAATGGCCTGGTCGATGATGAGGTTGCGCACCTCCGACGACACCACCAGATCACGCGTCTCGTAGGGCATATAGAACGAGAACGAGAGCTTGCGCAGGCGCGGGTGCTCGTGTACCAGGCGTGCAAGCGGCTCAAAATCGCGGTAATTGCGGCTGGTAACCACCATGTTCACGTTGAGGTTCGCGTGGTCGCAGGCCTCGATGTTCTCCATCGCTCGCGCAAAGGTGCCCGCGCCACGCTGGTCGTCGTGCATCTCCTCAAGACCATCCAGGCTTATCCAGATGAGGTTGGAGCGCGCGGTAATGGGCAGCTGCGCGTTAGTGGTAACCGTTGTGGAGTGAAACCCCATCGCGTGCGCCTCGTCGATGAGCGTATTGATGTCGGCGCCCGCCTCCTTGTCGCGCCACAGATGCGGCTCGCCACCCTCAAAGTCGATGAAGCGGCTGCCCGCGTCGTAACAGTAGTGCATTTCCTCACGCACCTCATCCAGCGTTTTGGTGAGCACTGCGGGCCCCTCCTTGACGATGCAGCAGTGCCGGCACCGCAGGTTGCACAGATCGGTGATGAAGATGACCGATTGCAGGGGCTTGCGCCGCCCCAGCACCTTGCACTGAAAGAACCACCAAGGGTAGTAGAACATCCCTTTCATCATCGTCATCCCCAAAGCCCCGGTAGGTACCAGGGGGAAAGCCCGGTTACGGCGAGTATCAGCACAAAGGCCATCAGCAGGTTGCGCGAGAGGTACCAGCGGATCATGAACCAGTCGGTTCCGCGCTCGACGATGCGATCCCAGTGCTCCATCGGCCCCATCCAGCGCCGGTAGACAAAGGGCGCAGCGTTGTCCTGGGCGTAGCCCAGTAGCAGCCGCGAGAAGCCTACGGCCATCGGCAGGGTGAGCAGCACCGCCAACGTCAACACCGGCAAAAAGCCGAGCAGCACCCCGGCGAGCACCGCGCCGTAGGACAGCACAACGAGAGCCACGCTGCTCAGGGCGCCGGCCTTCTGCGAGCCGGTGAACACCGCGAACGTGGTGCGATGAGCGGCTTTGTCAGACTCAAAGTCCATAGTCGCGTGGGCGTTGAGGATGTTCATGGCGAGCAGTCCCGTGGGGATGGAAACGAATACGGCCAGCGGATCTACGCGTCCGCACACCACAAAGTAGGCG
>JAITEK010000070.1 GCA_031282085.1 Coriobacteriales bacterium | reverse complement strand
ATGGCCTTGAACATGCCGTAGAAGTCCTCGGTCTGTACGGCGAGCAAATCGTCGAGGGCCTTCTCGCGCACTGCCGGGTCGTCGGTGAGGATAAAGCTCTGGATGATGGCCTTGCGGTCACCGAGGAACATATGCTCCGTGCGGCAAAGCCCTATGCCCGCCGCGCCGAAGTCGCGCGAGAGCTGCGCGTCGGCGGGGTTGTCGGCGTTGGCGCGCACACCGAGCGTGCGAAACGCGTCGGCCCACTCGAGGATGGTGTCCAAATCGCCGGAAAGCTCGGGCAGCACCAGGTCGACCGCACCGAGTACGAGTATGCCGGAGGTGCCGTCGATGGAGATGAGGTCGCCTTCTTTGATGACGATGCTCGTACCTGCGATGGCGGCCTGTTTGGCCTCCGCGTCTATCCTGAGCGCCTCGGCGCCGCAGACGCAGGGGGTGCCCATGCCGCGCGCGATGACGGCAGCGTGCGAGGTTTTGCCGCCGTGGCTCGTGAGGATACCCTCGGCAGCCACCATGCCAGCGAGGTCATCGGGGTTGGTCTCCCAGCGCACGAGCACGCATTTGCGGCCCTGCTCAGCGGCACTCACTGCGTCGGCAGCGGAGAACACGGCCTCGCCTACGGCCGCACCCGGCGAGGCGTTAAGCCCCTTAGCGACAACGTCGTAGCTCACGGTCTTGTCGAACTGCGGGTGGAGCAACTGGTCGAGCTGGGCCGGGTCGACGCGCAGCACGGCCTCCTCCTTGGAGATAAGCCCCTCCTCAACCATCGAGATGGCGATGTGCAGCGCCGCCTGCGCCGTACGCTTGCCCACGCGGGTCTGGAGCATCCAGAGCTTGCCCTGCTCGATGGTGAACTCGATGTCGCACATATCGCGGTAGTGATTCTCAAGTATCTTGAAGACTTCCTCAAGCTCTCGGCCTGCGTCCTGCAGCCCGTCGACGTCTTTGAGCTCGGAGATGGGCGAGGTGTTGCGAATGCCCGCGACGACATCCTCACCCTGGGCGTTTACGAGGTAGTCGCCGTAGAACTCGTTCTCGCCAGTGGCGGGGTTGCGCGTAAAGGCCACACCCGTAGCCGAGGTGTCGCCCTTGTTGCCAAAGACCATCGACTGCACGTTGACCGCTGTGCCCAGCTCGTCGGAGATCTTGTTCTGGCGGCGGTAGAGCTGCGCCCGGTCGTTCATCCAGCTGCCAAAGACCGCGCGGATAGCGAGGTTGAGCTGCACATCCGGGTCCTGCGGGAACTGCACCACCCCATCAACAACAAGCTCGGGGTATTCCTCGGCAGAGACGCTGGTCGCGAAGATCGCCTTGAACTCACCGACCAGTGCCTCAAGGTCCTCAGCGGAGAGCTCGTTGTCGCCCTTGACGCCGCGGGTTATCTTGCGGGAGGTTATCGCGTTCTCGAACAGGTCCCCGTCAACATCCATAACGACCTTGGAGAACATCTGGATGAAACGGCGGTAGCTGTCCCAGGCAAAGCGCGGGTTGCCCGTCTGGGTGATGAGGCCCTGGATGGACTGGTCGTTGAGGCCGAGGTTCAAAACAGTGTCCATCATACCGGGCATGGAGAAGGGCGCGCCGGAGCGCACGCTTACGAGCAGGGGGTCGTGGGCGTCGCCGATGCGTTTGCCGATGCGCTGCTCGAGGTCGAGCCGGTAGCGCTGTATCTCCTCGAGTGCCCCGTCGGGGAACTGGTTGCCGTTGCGGTAATAGTCCATACAGGTCTGACAGGAGATGGTAAAGCCGGGCGGTACTGGCAGGCCCACCTGCGCCATTTCGGCGAGGTTTGCGCCCTTGCCGCCAAGCGTGGCCTTCATATCCTTGTTGCCTTCGGTGACATTGTTGCCCTGGGCATCCTTGCCAAAGGCGAAAACACGTTGCATATCGCTCACATCTGCTCCTTACACAGCAGGCTGCCCGCATTGACGCCGGCAGCATCCGGACGGTTCGCATCGCCTGATCCATTGAAGGCGACGTACGCGACGCGTGTTTTGGGAAGTACCAAACGTACACCTACTCTTACTGCTCTATTGTAAGGCTAATGGGGGGTCTCATGCGAGGGGTAGGTCAACTCATAGTACCGGAGAATCTCCTGAGCGGTCTCCTCAATGGCGCGATTATCCGTGCGCACGACGATACAGCCGAGTCGCCGCATCAATTGGCGCGCTTCGTCGAGGTCGGTCTGCACACTGGCGGGTTCCGCGTAGGCCGCAGCGACCGCCTGAGCGTCGCCGAGACGCCGGTATCGTATCTCGGAAAGCAGCCCGGCGCTTGAGGTGAGACCGAAGATGCGCCGCCGGTCTATCTCAAAGAGTTGTCGGGGTGGTTCGGTGCCGGAGGCCAGCGGCACATTGGCAACCCGATAACCGCGCGATGCCAGGTAGATGGAAAGCGGCGTCTTGGATGAGCGCGAGACGCCGATAACCACGATGTCCGCATTCGCGAGTTGCTCGACGTTGCGGCCGTCGTCGTGGTCGACGGCGAACTCCATGGCGCTGACTCGATCGAAGTATTCCTTGTCCGTCCTGCGGATAAGCCCCGCCTCACCCTTGGGTTTAAGTCCTGTGGCCTCGGCTATGGCCTCGATGGCCGGCCCTATCAGATCGACCGCAGCCAGCGGCTTGTCGGCGACATACTTGTTGAGCTGGGCGCGTAACCCCGGGTCGGCGATGGTGTAGAGAACCGTCATCTCGCCATCCGCCTGCGCCATATTAGTCTCGATGAAATGCGCTATCTGCTCGATGCTCGTAGCCTTGGGCAGGCGATGAATGGTGCAGACGCCATCGCTGAACTGGCTGGCCGCCGCAATCGCCATGGTAGCCGCACTGTCCCCCAGACTGTCCGAGATAACGTGAATGACCAGCGGTGATGGTGTGGATTGGGATTCCGCGGGCACGGATGGGGCCTGCGCTTCAGTATGTGTGTTCGTGCTATCCGGCATGGTCGCTCCTTCTTTTTTCGCTGTCTTGAATTGTAGCGCATAGAGGACTATGCTGAAGCTGGCAGAACAACAGTGTTTTGCAGGGGAAACAGGGGCGTCAACGTCTTGAAGGGAGACGGGCATGAAAGAACCAAGGAAGGACATTGAGAAGGTCGAGGGGACAGAGGAGTTTGAAGGCGGGGTCTCGCGACGGACATTCCTCAGCGGAGCGGCGGTGGGCGCCGCGGGCCTTGCGGTGGCAGGACTGGCGGCTTGCACGCCGGCAGGAGACTCGGCAGGCGGCACGACCTTGGATACCGCCAAGTATCCCGCATTGGCCGATGCCCGCAATCCGATTGACTGGCTGGGCACTCCGCCAAACGTCAAGCCCGAGGACTGCGTAGAGACCGTAGAGGCCGATGTTGTGATCATCGGCACTGCGGTTGCCGGCGAGATCGCTGGCTACGGCGCCGTTAAGGAGGGCGCCAAAGTGGTGATGCTGGAGCGCAACGGTACCGCCCACATCAGCGGTAGCGGTATCGGTTTCTCAAACTCCAAATACCAGATCGAGCAGGGCTTGCCGGAAGTCGACAAGTACGAGTTGTTCCAGCTCATCTTCAACCAACTGCAAGGGCGTTGCGACCAGGGATTGCTGGCGAGTTGGGTCTGGCACAGCGGCGCCGTCCTCGACGAGATGGAGGAGAACGTCCTCAAGCCGGCCGGATTGCCAGGCACAGCGACCGGTGAGCCTCCGGGACCGGAGAAGAAGTACGAGATCATGCAGAACCTTGCCAGCCACGTTAACTTCGACGATTCGGGCGGCGACAATCTGGAGGTCTTCAACAACGTAGTGCACGATTGGATCAAGACCAACGGTGGGCAGATCTTCTACAACACCACCGCTCGCGTACTGACCCAGGACGCGGACGGCACCGTGACCGGCGTTATCGCCCAGAACCAGGCCGGCGACTATATCTACTACAAGGCCGCGACAGGCGTGGTGGTGGCCACCGGCTCCTACGGCGGCAACGAGGAGATGATGAGGGCTTTTGCAAACCCGTGGCTGGCGAATTACGCCAAGAACTACGGTGTTTACAATGCCCGCGTCACCGAGACCTCCCCCATCACCACCGATGAGAAGATGGACGACGGAACCGGCCACAAGATGCTCTGCTGGGCCGGCGCGGTGATGGAACAGACCGACCCGTCCTTCCAGTCCTGGGAGGATACGGGTTATTGGTTCTGGCCGTTTTTGCATGTTGACACCTCTGGCAGGCGCTTCCGCAACGAGTCCTCGTCCTGGTTGGACCACACCCATCTGATCGCCGAGCTGCCCGAAGGCGTTAACTACTACTGGCAGATACTGCCGACCAACGACTTTGAGATGCCGAGCACCCTGATGCCGATACCGTTCCAGGTTTGGGGTGAGATGATGGCGGGCACCTGGGAGGAGCATGTAGCCGACACCATCGAGGAGCTGGCCGAGAAGATCGAGGTCGACCCCGCCGTGCTGCGCGCCACGGTGGAGCGCTACAACGAGATATGCGCCAGCGGTATCGACGACGATTACAGCAAGCTGCCGAAATACCTCGATGCTGTTGACGATCCACCCTATCATGCCGTTAAGGCGGAGATCCACTTCTACTGCACGTCCAGCGGCGTGAAGATCGACCGCTTCTGCCGCGTGTTGGATAAGGACTGGAACCCCATCCCCCACCTGTTCGCCGCCGGAAACACCGTCGGCTGGCGCCTGGGCAGCGGTTACCAGATGACCGTCGGCGGCCTGTGCAACGGCTGGGCCTTCTTCCACGGTTACGTCTCAGGCAAAGTAGCCGCCAACCCCGATTGGACCTTTGACATGATCGGCAAGTAGAGCTTTAGCGCTCGCGTTTGAGCAAAAAGAGCCTCCCAACTGGGAGGCTCCTTTCTTGTTGCCCTGTCCCTCCGTGTCTCGGCCCTTGCCCTTAAGGAGTCCAGCTGAAGATCGGATCGAAGTCGCAGAGAAGATCGAGCTTTCTGCCCTCGGTTGCGCAATGGAAGTAGAGACGCAACCCATCGCCGTCATCCGAGAGGCCAAAGCTCATCGGCACGATGTAGGGGGCGCCATCCGTCTGAAAGCCTATCCTGCACACAGTGCAGCGCCTGATGACATCGACCATATCTGAACGATCCTTGATTTCCCGGTTAGATTTCCTCATGGTCGCTCCCCTTATCATCCTTAGCGTCTGGCGCTCGCCTAGAGGTAGTGTATCGGGACTGCCCAGTTCCCCTCGGGGAGTGGCAGCGGCTCTGTGCAGGTGCAGAGCACTGCGCCCGAGCGCCGGGTAAAGCCACTCAAGTTGTCAAGCTGGCTAAATCCCTTTATGTCCGCACTCCTCGCCAAACCTGCTTTTTTTACCTCAATCGGATACAGATCAGAACCATCCAGCAGTATCAGGTCAACCTCGTTTCGGTTGGAATCACGGTAGTAATAGATGTCAGGAAAAGCGCCCTTTGCGTTGAGATGGCTTTTTATTACCTCGGCCAGGACAAAGCCTTCTAAGAACGCGCCTGCCTGCACACTCTGCTCCAAATCAGTGCCAGACGTGATGCGGCAGAGGCGGGCAGCCAAGCCGGAGTTCAGGAAGTAGAGCTTTGGCGTCTTGGCGAGACGTTTGCCTGAGTTGACGTACAGAGGCTTTAGCAAGTAGATGATGTTGGATGCCTCAAGTACGGAAAGCCAGCGGTTGACTGTAGCCACAGCCACACCGGTGCGCGCCGATAGGTCGGCCTTATTGAGCTGTTGACCATGTGTTAAGGCCAGAAACGACATAAAGCGATTAAAGGCTGTTAGGTCGCCTACGTGAGCAAGATCGCGCACATCTCTGCGAAGGTAAGAATCGATATATGAATCATAGTAGCGTTGCGCGTCCAACAGCTCATCTGCGTAGAGCTCTGGCAGGTCACCCCGTACGATACTGTCCCAGACGTTATATCGGCTCTGAACGGGCAGCGCCTTTTTCCTGCTTTCCAGGTAACCATCGGTGGGAATAAACGGCCTATTGAAGCTACAGCCCTCGATCTCCCGCAGAGACAGTCCCAGCATCTCCACTATTCCCGTTCGCCCCGCTAAAGATTCATCCACCCCTTGCATCATCAAATACCGCTGCGAGCCAGTCAGGAAGAAGCGGCCTTTCGTACTCCTGCGCTCATCGGCCGCAATCTTCACATAGCGAAACAGATGCGGCGCATATTGCACCTCGTCAATAATCATTGGCTCTGTCTGCGCTTTAAGGAAGCGTTCGGGGTCGTTTCTGGCCGACTCAAGCACATCAAGCCTGTCCAGCGTACTATATGACGCGCCGGGGAAGGCGTTGCGCAAAAGCGTGGTTTTCCCAACCTGTCGTGAACCAGTGAGGACTACTGCGGGAAAAGCCTTTGCCATCTCTCGCACAACCACGTCGATGTGTCGCTTGATATACATGACTCTCCAATACATTCAAGGCCAGCGCCAAACATTGAGCATGGCTCTTTTGGAATAGTCTATATTATGATTTTCATAATATCAATAGTATGATTTTTATAAAATAGCTTTGCTGCTTCAGCATTACTGATCACAAGGGTGGGCGGGCAAGGCAACGGGGACAGAG
>JAITEK010000019.1 GCA_031282085.1 Coriobacteriales bacterium | reverse complement strand
CAGAGGCGCGTTCCTCGAGATTGGCGAGTCGCTCCTGGCTCTGTAAACGCATGTTGTGGATATGCACCTCGGAGACCTGCCCGCGCTCGGTCATATAGGTGAGGACCGTACCCGGTTCGTTGGTGTGGACGTGGACCTTGAAGTCGGGATGCGCGCCGACAAGCAACTCGCAGTCACCCATGCTGCCCAGGAAGTCCTGCGCGGCCGGTACGTCGAGGCTGTCGCTCGTAAAGAGGAACTCCGTACAGTAGAGGTACTCGCTGTCCTCCCAGTCGTCTATCTGCTCGATGGCGACCTTGCCGACCGATTGCGGGGCAAAGCCCCGGTTAGGCTCAACACTGACCTCCCCCGTCACCGACGAGATGAAGCCATCTATGAGCAGGGCCAGCCCGTAGCCGCCCGCGTCGACGACCCCGTTCTCCTTGAGGACGGGCAGCAGCTCCGGTGTGTTGCGCACCGAGACGTAGGCGGCCTCCTTGAGGATCAGCAGCGCCTCCGGGAGTGCGATATGGGCGTCGGCCTGACGTTGCGCCTCCTCGGCGACGTCGCGCAAAACCGTGAGGATCGTCCCCTCAACAGGCTTGCGAACGGCGTTGAACGCCACTTCTACGGCCTTGCCCAGCGCCAGGCTGACCGTCTTGGTGTCGAAGCTCTCGGCGTCGGCGAGCCCATCGCAGATACCGCGCAGTATCTGCGAGGTGATGACGCCTGAGTTGCCGCGCGCGCCCATGAGAGAGCCGTGGGTGATGGCCTTGCGGATGTCCGCGAGCGTCATGTCGGGGGGCAGGGAGAGCAGCTCGTTTTGCACCGCCTCCAGAGTAAGCGACATATTGGTGCCGGTGTCGCCATCGGGGACGGGGAACACGTTGAGGCGGTTGACCTCGTCTTTATAATCCGTGAGCGTCTTAACCGCGCTGGCTATATGGGGGATGAAATCCGAGGGGCTTGTCGTGATCTTCACAGAGATCCTCCTGAATGATCGATAAAAGCGATGCGTACGGAACTAATCGGTGCCTCCTCGGCTGGGTTTTGTGACGTGGATGCCCTCCACGTGCACCAAGACGTCTACGACCTTGATCTGGGCGTAATGCTCCAGGACGTAGCGGACGCTGTCGGCAAGGTTCTGGGAGACCGCCGAGAGGTTTGTGCCGTTCTCGATGACGACATGCAGCTCAACGGTCACACCCTCATCGTCGAAGCTCAGAAGGATGCCCCGTTGCAGCCGTCGCCGCGGCAACAGCTTCGCGATGCCGTCCTGCACGCTCGGCGCGGCCATACCGACAACGCCGTAGCTCTCAAGCGCAGCGTAGCCGGCAAGCTCAGCTATCACAGCTTCGGTGATGTTCAGCGCACCTGGTATCGTCGCGTTCGTTTTCTTCGTCATTGTGTTACCTCCACAACCGTTAACCCAATACACGGAGCGGGCCGCGTGAGCTATCAGTATATCGCATCTTTTCGGGCGTCGTGCGTCGCGCTGCGCGCTCTCCAGGCGTCGCTCACTACCGTTCGCGACTGGATTCTGGCATAAAGCCAGAATGACGGGCGGGACGTCGTCAGCCGTCCTCGTGACGCTGTTAGATGACCCAGCCGTTTTGGAGGAGGCGGCCGAAGTCGCCGGAGACGTGCAGGTCCTGCCAGCTACTCATGATGCAGAGCGCGTCGATGCTCTTGTCTTGACGCGTGATGTCGCTCATCTCGATGAGGGTCTGAAGCGAACGGGAGCCGTGCTTGTACTCCCGCACGAACACAAAGGCGTCGACCACCTCATCCTCAACGGGCAGGTACTGGTCGTCGTTCTTGCCGAGGCCGGTCTTGGACTCCAGCACCGCCCGCAGCAGGAGAGCGCGACGGATGCAGACCTCCAAGAACGCCTTATCGAGGACGCCGCTGGCGTCGAAGGGGAAAGTCGCCACCTGGGGCCCTTCGGGATTGAGGCCCAAAACATCGATGTAGCCGCGTATCCGGCTCAGGAAATCCGGACCCTTGGCGTCGCGGTTCTTCTCAACCTGCCCACGGAACAGCTCCCAGGAGCGGTTGATGCCGCCGGCGAATACGAAGATCGCCCGCCCGAGATAGTGGGTCGTGCCGTTCTCGTAGAACTTGCCGTCCTGCATCGGCGCGAGGAACTGCTTGAGCCAGTAGTAGGGCTGGCCGCCCCTCTGCGTGTCGAATTCATCGAAGAACACGATGGGCAGCCGCCCCTGTAGCCCCGTGTCGCGCACGCGGTGGTAGACCTCAAGCAGGTCGTGCTCCCCTTCCATCTGCGAGAGATTGCACTCGATGAACTCGGTTGCGACCTCCTTGCGTACCTCACGCTCTATCTGCTTGACCACAAAGGACTTGCCCGCCCCCGGAGGACCGAAGACGCAAAACGAGATAGGGTGTTCGGTCGCCGTGTCCTTGATGTAATTGCGGAAAGCGTTGCGCACCACGCGGAATTCCTCGATCTCGCGGCGGGTGTAGACCAGCGAAGTGCCGAAGCGCAGATGCGGTATGCGGCGGCGCTCGCGTTTGATGAAGCCGTGTTGGACGATGTCCTGGCAATATTTGCGCAGCTCCTGAATGCTGTGCGTGGTCATGCGCAGGATGCTGAAGCCCGCCTGTTGCAAGGTCTCTATGGGGATGGCCACCTCGGCCGGCAGCCGCAGTCCGGCGACCACCTCGCCCTGTTGCGCCTGGCTTGCCCCCTGCAACACGTTGGTGACGATATGGTAGGGGAACTCCAGCAC
>JAITEK010000149.1 GCA_031282085.1 Coriobacteriales bacterium | reverse complement strand
GACCGACATTCGCGAATAGGGAGCCCAGATACTGTGGCGTACAGGTATCCTCCTTGCTGAGGAAGCTGGAAACCACGGCGCGGGTACCCACCTTTTTAGGTGGGTTCATCCTGCCGGCTGGGGGATGGGGTATCGAAGATAACGCCTTTGGCATATGCCGAGGGCGTTCTTCATTTTTCACGCCCCCGCGTGGCGGGGGAGCCACTTTTTGAGGGCGGCGATGACCTGGGAGAAGTCGAGCGGTTTGCCCAGGTGGTCGTTCATGCCGGCGGCGAGGTAGCTCTCCACATCCTCGCGGAACACGTTGGCAGTCATCGCGATGATGGGCAGCGTTTGGCTTTCGGGCGCATCGAGCGCGCGGAGTCGCCGGGTCGCCTCAACGCCGTCCATCTCGGGCATCTGCACGTCCATGAAGATGAGGTCGTAGCGTCCGGGCTCGGCGCTCACGCACTCAAGCGCCTCCTGGCCATTCTCAACAGAGTCTATCTCAAGGCCCGTCGGCTTCAGCAGCGCCAGGACTATCTCGCGGTTAACCTCGTTATCCTCGGCGAGCAGCACACGGTAGGAGCTGAAGTCGGGAAGCTGCTCCATCTGCCCTGTCGTCTGCTGAAAAGCGCTAGCGCCGAACAGGTCATTAAGGCAGTCGGCGATGCTGGAGGGAGTGAGTGGCTTGCGCAGGTAGCGATTCACGCCGGCCTGCGACGCCTCCGCCTCTATCTCGTCCCAGCTAACCGCCGAAGTCATCACAACGAGGGCGTCCCCTCCAAGCTGTGCCTTGATGCGCTTCGTTAACTCGATGCCGTCCATGTCGGGCATCTTCCAATCGATGAAATAGACGTCATAGGGCCGCGTGCGGGCTATCAGGGCAAGCGCCTCCTCACCGTCCGCCGCAGTGTCGCAGGCAACGCCGAACTGCCGCGCGATCTGCTCAAAATAGCCCCGGGTCTCCTCCGCATCGTCCACGGCAAGCATGCGTATGGCGCTCCAGTCGATGTCGGCGGGGAGGTAGCAGTATTCGTCGTCTTTACCGCGCCGCGCTGTGAAGGTGAAGTTAAACGTGGAACCCGCCCCCAACTCCGACTCCACCCAAATCCGTCCGCCCATCATCTCAATGATGCGTTTTGAGATGGCGAGCCCCAGCCCCGTGCCGCCGAACTTGCGGGATGTACCGTGTTCGGCCTGCTCAAAGGGGGTGAACAGGCGCTCCTTTTGCTCGGAGCTGATGCCGATGCCCGTATCGCTCACGGCGATCTGGATGGTGAGTTGGCCGTCGGTCTCCTCAAGAAGATGGGCGCTCAGGCCGATGCTGCCGCCCTCCGGCGTAAATTTCACTGCGTTGGAGAGCAGATTCGTGATGACTTGAGCCAAACGCTGGTCGTCCGTGACAAGCGCGCGCGGCAGCTTCTCGTCCAAGGTGATACGCAGCTCCTGTTGCCGCTCGTCCATGCGGTAGCCGACGACGCTGACCACCTTCTCGACCATCCTCTGGAAGTCGAAACTCAGGTAGGAGAGCTCCAGCCGGTTCGCCTCGATCTTGGAGATGTCGAGCACGTCATTGATGATGCCGAGCAGGTGCGTGGAGGCGTCGTTGATGCGCCCAAAGCAGTAATCCTTGCGCGCGAGTTCCTCGGCGGACAGCCCGATGGTGGTCATGCCGATGATGGCGTTCATGGGCGTGCGCATCTCGTGGCTCATGTTCGAGAGGAAATCGCCCTTTGCCTGGCTGGCAAGCACGGCCCGCTCCAGCGCCTCAGCCCGCTCCGTCTCGATGCGGTCACGCGCGACGGCGCCGACGATAGCGCTGCTCATAGTGCTGATAAGCTGAAAGTCGTTGTCGTTCCATCGGCGAACAGCGTCGCGGTTCTCGATGCTGAGCACGCCCCAGAGCGTGCCCTCCACGTACAGGGGCGTCAGGATGAAGGCGCGCAGGCTGCCGCCTGTGAGAGCCGTGTAGCCCTCCACGAATGCTGAGGAACGAGTGTCCTGCTCAGCGGTGGTGTCACTACAGAAAAGAGTGGGAACGGAACTGCCGCCGGATGCTGTTTGGGGGAACAGGCTGCCGAAGGCCGCGTCAATATCACCGTCTTCGCCAAAGACGGTGATGCGACAGCGGTCCACGCCAAGGAAGCCCCCGGTGCGTCGCAGCGCGTTCTCGATGAGAATCGCCAGCGGCTCATTCGATATAAAGCTCTGGGAGAGTTCGGACATGAGCCGTTGCTGCTTCAGGTTCTCTCTGAGGCGGCGGCCGCGGCGTATCTGCAAGCCGATATTCGTCAACCCGCTCACCACGACGAAGACAACGCCGATGATCAACGAGACGACGAGGTTGCGCGTCAGGTTGCTCACCGCGAGTATCTGCTCGTCGCCGATGTCCACGCCAACGACGGCTACGACCTCGCCCTGCTCGTCGTAGACAGGGGCAAAGGCCGACAGCAGCCCCACGTAGCCGACGGAGTAATTCTCCAGGCCCGAGGTCGCCGCCGTGCCGTTGGCGGCCAGCTCGGGGGCCGGCTCCGGTGCGATGGGTTCGGTCGCAAGGTTAACGGATTCCTCCGTCTCGTCGTTGTCGACGATGAACTGATAGTTGCCGTCCTCGGTCTTGCGCATATAGTAGACAAAGATGACGTTGTTATCCTCGGCAAAGGCGACAAGCCGCTGCTGGGCCTCATCAAACAGAGGCGTGCCAACATCCTCGGGCGAGTCGAGCTGTGCCAACTCATCAGGCGTTATCTGCTGGGCAGCCAGTTTGCTGACCGAGAGCAGACGTTCCTGGATGCTGTCTTTAAGGAAGCTCGAGATGGATTCCATCATGACGCTGGTGTAGATGGCAAGCGCGAACAGAACAGATGCCGAGATGATAAAGAGGAGCAGGGCGATACTATTGTGGTGCCTGTCTTTCAAAACTATACCCCCTTGCAAGGTGTCTGCTCAATAGTACTCTTTCGCTAACCCATTCAGCAAGCTCAAAGGGCGCGAGGCTGCTACAATAGTGCCATGGAAACCTTGTTCACATCCCTTGAGCACGACGCACTGAGCAGTGTGGCGCCGTTGGCGGTGCGTATGCGCCCGGTGGCCCTCGACGAGTTGGTGGGCCAGCTCGACGTTGTGGGCGAAGGAACCTGGCTGCGCAACGCCATCGAGACGGACAGCCTGTCCTCCATCATCCTCTTTGGCCCGGCGGGCACGGGCAAAACCACGCTCGCCCGCGTCGTTGCGCGGCTCACGAGCGCCCATTTTACCGAGGTCTCCGCCATATCGGGCGGTGTGAGCGACCTGCGCCGCGTCATCGACGAGGCCTCCAAGCGCCTCACCTTGCAAAACCTGCGCACCATCCTCTTTGTTGATGAGATACATCGGTTCTCGCGCTCTCAGCAAGACGCGCTGCTCCATGCCGTTGAGGACCGCGTGGTCATCCTCATCGGCGCCACGACGGAAAACCCCTTCTTTGAGGTGAACAGCGCGCTCATATCGCGTTCGCGGGTTATTGAGTTCAAGGCGCTTACGAACGAGGACATCGAGCAGATCATCCTGCGTGCCCTGAGTGACGAGCGGGGCTTGGCGGGAGCCTACCGGCTGAGCGACGCGGCGCTTGCCGCCATCGTAGTCATGTCCGGCGGGGACGCGCGCGCCGCCCTCACCACGCTCGAACTCGCCGCCGAAGTTGCTCGTGACTCCGAGGCACTCACCGACGAGGAGCGCCTCGAGTTTGAGGGGCAGGGGGACGAGGTCGAGGTTGGGACAGAGGGGGACGAGCATCGCTTCATCACAACGGCTGCTGTGCTCGAGGCTTCACCACGCCGTATGCTGCCTTACGACAAGAAGGGTGATACCCACTACGACGTCATATCGGCCTTCATCAAGTCCATGCGCGGCTCCGACCCGGACGCGGCGGTTTATTGGCTCGCCCGTATGATAGAGGGCGGGGAGGATCCCAAGTTCATCGCGCGACGCATCTTCATCTTTGCCAGTGAGGACGTGGGCAATGCCGACCCGCAGGCCCTGCTCATCGCCCATGCGACGTTTAAGGCAGTGGAGTCCATCGGCTATCCTGAGTGCCAACTCAACCTCGCTCAGGCGGCCATCTATATGGCGCTTGCTCCCAAATCCAACAGCGCGACAAACGCCATCTTCTCCGCGCTCAAAGAGGTGCGTAGCGGCCCTCTGCGCGCGGTACCCAACACCCTGCGCGATCGGCATCGGCCGGGTTCTGAGACCTACGGAAAGTACCACTACCCCCACCTCGACCCGCGCGGCTGGACAGAACAACAATATCTGCCAGACGGCCTTGAGCGCGGCGCCTTTTACACTCCCGGCGAGCGCGGCTGGGAGTCCTACCGCACCGAAGCCGTAACCCGCGACCGCAACAACACCTCATAACCATAACAACACCCCATAACCGCGTACTGCCCGCGGCCATGTAAATCCCGTCATTCCCAAAAAGAAACCACAGGCTATGCCTGTGGTTGCCTCAGAGGTTTCACCATAAGAGACTCTCCTGTCCTATGATGTATCCGCGATGGCTCAGATCGCATAAGGACATACGA
>JAITEK010000071.1 GCA_031282085.1 Coriobacteriales bacterium | reverse complement strand
GCGATTACTGCGCTCATCCCGGCCTTTGGCATACGCGAGCGCGACTACGTCAAGCCGCAAAGCAGCTATCTGCCTCTGTTCAAGAGCATGGTGGCGACCTTCCGCATAAAACACTTCCGCGCGTTGATGTGGCCCTTCCTCATCATGCAGATAGCCTTTGCCTTCTTCAACACGGCGATGCTGTTCTACATCGACACGCTGCTGGGGCTCAACGAGGGCTTTGCCACCATCGTGCTGGGGCTGTCCATCGTCATCGGCATCGCCACCTATCCTCTCGTCAACTTCCTGGCGCGTCGCTTCGGCAAAAGGCCGCCTCTGCTGTTTGCCTGTGGTTGCTACTTCTTCATCTACCTGGGAATCTACTTCTGCGTGCCCATCGCCACAGCCCTGGGCAGCGACCCGGTATCCGCCGGCCCATTGGCGGTGTTGTCGTCGCTGGCAGGCCCAGGCGCCACAAGCGGCGAGGTCTTGTTCGCCCTGGCGTTGGGGGTAGCGATAGCCTTTCCCATCGCCTGCACCAACATCCTGCCCCTCGCCTCATTCGCCGACATCGCACAGTACGACGAGATCCTCAGCGGCATCAACAAGTCGGGTATGTTCATGGCCGTGCGCACCTTCCTCAGTTCGCTCTCCAACGCGGTCATCGTCGCGGTTATAGGGTGGATGATGTACGCGGGCGCTCCCAACCCGGAGTACCCCACCTTCTTCGGCGTCCAGCTCACCGCGCTGGTAGCCGCCGTTACGGTGCTGGCGGCCATGCTGCTCTACGCGCGCTACAATGACCCCCTGGTGGTTGCCACCATCAACCAGCACAAAGCCGCCGAGTCCCCGCAGGGGTCGGAAGCTGTCTAGTCTGCACTTGCGCGCAATCGTGTGTCGCGCTTCGCGCTCCTAAAGCAAAGATGGCTGCTATCGCAGCCAAAGATTCCCGGCCAGAGGCCGAGAATCTTTGCTTTGCGTAGAGACGCTTGCGTCTCTACGCAACTTTATGCCAAGAGCGTGTAGCGCGACACCTGTTTTTTAGGGCGTGTGCCGACGGTGATCCTGGTAGTTGTAGAGGTACTCTGAGAATTCCGGCGAGGTGTCTGAGTTGCCGCTGCGCCAGGCTTTGTGGTCGATGATGGTGCTCTCAAAACCGTAGTAGGCGTCGATGTAGGCGATAAGCGCGTCCAAGGCGTTGAGCTGTTCTTCTGGGTAGGGGCCTGAGCCGCCGACGTGCACCATCTCTATGCCGATCGACCAGGCGTTCATCCCGTAGTCCGGCGCCCAACTGCCGACGGCAACCGACCCGGCCATGTCGTCGCGCCCATCCTCGGTGATGCCGTAGGCGGTATTGTGTCCCGCATCGCCGTAACCCGCGTGGTGCGCTATCTTGTCCAGGGGAACACACTGGTAGATGGTACCGTCCTTGCCGATGACAAAATGCGCGGCAACAAGGTTGCCGTTGCTGTCCCACCAGTCGATGACCGAGGCAGGGTCGGAGTTGCCCTCGGTGTCGTGCAGCACGATGTACTTCTGGTACGCAGCCCCCTTGTCTCCGTGCACGAAGCTCTCCCGGTAATCTTCAATCAGATCGATCTCGGGCAGGGAGCCAACCTCCTCCTCGGTGACGGTTGTGGCGGCTTCGCCCGCGTCGGTGCCCTCATCAGCGGGCAGTTGCTGCTGGGTGATGGGGGAGAGGTCTAAAGCGGAGGTGGGGTCGGTGAGGGGCGCGTGCGGTGCAGCGCAGGCAACAAGGCCAAAAACAGCGCAGGCAGCCAAGGCGGCTACGGCCACGCGGATAATGGTATGCCTGTAGTGGTGATTCCTCATGCTGCTATTCTACCATTCGCGGGGAGAGAATCGTGTGTTGAGTGCTGCGCACGTTCTTAGTACGGGGTTGGCTGCTGCCGCAGCCAAAGATTCCCGCGCAAGGCGTGGGAATGACAAGAGAAGGCGGCCGGGTGGCAGCGGGGGCACATGGGACAGAGTGCTCTCACTCCTGCGCCTGTCGGAGCCGGTTTCTGCGCCATGTGCGCAGCGAATCGAGCTGCGACAGGACGATGCCCACGAGGATGATGACAACGCCCATGACCTCAAGGGCGCCCAGGGGATCGCCGACAAAAAGTGCCCCCATGAGGATGCCGCTTGGTAGCTCGCTGGAGGCCATGATGGTGGTCACGCCGCTGGGGAGATAAGGGGCCGCCTTTTGGATGAGGAAGACCGGCGCGATGATGCCGACAAACGCGAGAGGCACGGCAATCCAGGAGAACTCCCGTACAATCGCGCCGCTCGTGATGAATGAGGGCA
This sequence comes from Coriobacteriales bacterium, assembly GCA_031282085.1. Lineage (GTDB taxonomy): Bacteria > Actinomycetota > Coriobacteriia > Coriobacteriales > UBA8131 > JAITEK01. The sequence goes on along the minus strand of JAITEK010000071.1, from coordinate 2,123 downwards.
CAACGCACAGAGTGATCAACAGACTGCCGAGTGAGGTATACAGGGTACGGTTGAGCGTGGGCGCCTCGGTTGCGACCTTACCGCTCAAGTACAGAAACGCGGTATAGAGCACCGCAGAAAGAAGACCGTAGAAAACGCCGAGCGCGTTAAGCGAGCCGAGATCCCACTCAAGGATGCCTGCCGCGAGTATCGTTCCGCCAAACACCAGCACCACGGCAAAGACGGTGGTGCGACCAGGGAGTTTGCGCTCGCAGATTGCCTGAAAGACCACGCCCATCCAGACGAATTGGAACAGCAACGTGACCGCGGTTGCCGAGGGCAGCAGCGTCAGCGCGTGATAGTAGCCAAAGCTCACTCCCGCGGCAACAGCGCCGAGACCGAGGAGTTGGAGCAGTTGTTTGGGGGAGACGCCGCGCCGGGAGAATATGAGGACCAAGGTTCCCAGGATTGCCGCGGCGATGAGATATTGGAGTGCCATGAGGCGGGTTATGTCGAAGCCAAGGGAGTGGGCGAGGCGCACCAGCGGCACCAGGCCGCCATAACACCAGCCCCCGACAAAGACCATAAGCGCGTATCTGAACGTTTTTGACATCAGAGTATCTTACAATAGAAGGAGACGGGGCAAGTGTCCCATTTTGAGGCAGATATGCTGAACGCTCAAGAGTCTTTTGAACAAAATGAGACACTTGCCCCGTCCCCTTCAAACGTCTAGAGGAGATGAGTACGGTTAAAGAACCGATGTATAGCACCGAGGCGCCGCGGGAACGAGCGCTTCTCGTGGGCATAGAACGTGGCGACAGCGATTGGCCGCTGGAGGAATCCCTCGCTGAGCTGCAACGCCTGGTAGACACCGACGGAGCCGAGGTTGTGGGTTCCCTCTCGCAGAGGCTGGCAACACCCAACACCCGCACCTTCATCGGCAAGGGCAAGGTGGTCGAGGTCGCCACCGCCGCGCGCGCCCTTAACGCCGACCTTGTCGTATTTGACGACGAACTGACCCCCACCCAGCAGGCGAACCTCGAGAAGGAGATACCGGGCGCGAAGATAATCGACCGCACGGCGCTCATCCTCGACATCTTCGCACTGCACGCGACGAGCCGCGAGGGCCGCCTCCAGGTGCGGCTTGCGCAGAGCCAGTACCTGCTGCCCCGTCTGCGCGGCATGTGGTCGCACCTTGCCTCAAATCGCATGGGCGGCGGCGTGGGCTCGCGCTTCGGCGAGGGCGAAAGCCAGCTTGAGGTGGACCGGCGCATGGTGCGCAAGCGGATCGGGGCCATCAGGGCGGAGTTGAGGAAGGTGCAGGACGAGCGCGCTCAGCAACGCAAGGCGCGACTGGCCTCCACGCTGTTCCGCGCGGCTCTGGCGGGCTACACGAACGCGGGCAAGTCGAGCCTGCTTAACGCGCTGACCGGGGCGGATGTGCTCTCTTACGACAAGCTGTTCGCGACGCTGGACTCAACTACGCGCCGGCTTGTGCTGCCCGAGGGACGCGAGGTGACCCTTACCGATACGGTCGGCTTTATCCAAAAGCTGCCGACGACACTCGTTGAGGCCTTCAAATCGACGCTCGACGAGCTGTCTTTATCCGACCTCATCCTGCATGTGGTGGACAGTGATGCGCACCAGCGCGAGGCGCAGATGCAGGCCGTGCGCGAGGTCTTGGAGCAGATAGGCGCGCACGGGATACCCCAACTGCTCGTCTTTAACAAATGCGATCTTCTGGATGAGGAGCAGCGGGAGGTGCTGACGGGGCGCTTTCCCCAGGGTCTGCTGGTCAGCGCGCAGACCGGTGAGGGCATCGAGGAGTTGCTCGTGCGCATGGAGCAGGTGATGAATGCAACGAGCACGCTGCTCGATGTGGTGATCCCCTTTGCCGAGGGTGCGCTCGTCCAGCTGGCGCATGAGCGCTGCACGGTTGTCAGTGAGCGATTCACCGAGGAGGGCACCGTACTGCAACTCCAGGTCCCTCCGGCGCTGACGTCCCGCTTTGAGGCATATATGATCCTCTAGCGGAGGTTCTTTGGCACGGCGCTTTCGTCGAGGATGGTTGTGCAGGAGGGGCAGCGCACGGCTGCGGCGGGGATTTCCTGCGCGCAGAAGGGGCAACTTTTGGTTGGCAACGC
>JAITEK010000097.1 GCA_031282085.1 Coriobacteriales bacterium | reverse complement strand
TTTGCGCTGCTCGGCCTGCTCTATCTGGATGTTGAGGTCGCGCACCTCCGCTTTGGCCTCCTCGGCCTGCCGCAGCGCTTCGGCCTGCGCGGAGGCGTCGTCGCCGGTCGCGCCGCCCTTGCTCGCGCCCTTGGCCGCGCGCATGAGCTCGCCCACCTCTTTGGAGAGCGTGTTGCGCCGGGCCTGCAAGGACTCAAGCTCCGCGATAACCGAGCGACGGCCGCCCTCCAGCTCCAAAAAGCCGCCGCTGTCCCACTCCATACCGCGGTTGCGCAGGGCAGCCTGCACCTCTGTGATATTCTCACGCACAAATCTACTGTCGAGCATTCCGTCTCCTTCTTCAAAGGAAGTGTCATACCTATTTAAGAGTACATACCTTGAATAGTATAATGGAAGCTCGTCCTAGAGTATTGGGAGCAAGGTATGTCTGAGTTCATCGAGTGGCTTATATCTACGCCGTTGGGGCTGGCGGCAGTAATTGGCGGGTTGCTTGTCCTGTTCGGCCTCATGGCGTTTCTCTCAGAGCGCAAGACCCGTCGGCTCTACCCCGACCGTAACCGACGCGGCACCAAGGCAAAGCGCAAGGCACAGGCCGCCAAGGCTAAAGCCAAAGCTGAGGCAAAGGCCGAGGCAGACGACGAGACAAAGGCTAAGTCCAAGGCCGCCAAGAAGAAGGACTGACTACTTCCCTCTCCCCTTCTTGTATTCATCCTTAAAGGCTTTGAACATCCCCTTGGTGCGTCCCAGTTGCTTGCCGAGAGCCAGCGAGCCGCTATCGAGGGCTTTACTTGCGGCCTTGCCCGCTTTTTTGCTTACATCATTAGCAGTTTTGCGGGCGCCCTTTGTCTTTTCCTTGATGGTATGGGTGGCGATGGCCGCCTGCTCGCCAGCTTTTGCGGCAAGCCCGCCCTCCGTCTTGATCTCGGAGGCGGCGCGCCTGGCCACCACCTTGCCGTCCTGATAGCCGACGATGAGTTTTGCGGGTATCTTCGAGACGCCAATAAGCGCGCGGGCAGCGGCCCCGTCGGTCACCTGGAGCGCGATGACCTTCCCAGAGCGCTCATCATACTCGACAGAGTCGATGGTGCCCACCTTCTCGTTATCGCTCGTAACGAGCGTCATGCCCTCCATGATGAGGCAGCGGTCCCAGTCGACCTCAAGTCGCTTGCAAGCCGGCGCGTCCCAGGAATCGCGATCGATGGTCGCCACCACACGCCCATCGACTATGCGAAAGGCGTCAAAGGCCAAAAAGCGATCCTTGCGTTTGAACATGAACAGGATCTCGGGACGAGCCACGATATAGCCCGCCAACTTGCGCCCGTTCGGATAAAAGACGGCGCGCAGAATCTTACCGATCCGGCGCGTCCCTTTTCTTCCGCCCGTTACGCGGGCGCCGCGGAGTTCTCTGGTAGTGCGCACGTGTTCGCTGCTGGCCGCTGGTAGCCGCTAGTCTGTTACCGAAGCCGCGGCGCTTTTACCCTTCTTGGGGGTCTCTTTGGGAGCCTTCGCGGTCTCCTCAGCGACCTCGGCAACCTCGGCGTTCTCAACAACCGCACCCGCACCGCTGCTGCCCGCAAAAGCCTCCGCCCGATCCTGCAGCTTGCCCGCAGCGGTATCGATATGTCCGCGCACGACATCAGCAACCTGATTGATGCGCTCAGCTGCAACAGGAACCTTGTCGTTGATGACCTCACGCGCAGTCGCAGCGTTCTTTGCGACCTGTTCCGCAATCAGCGCGCGCGCGTTGTCTATCTTCTCACGCAGCTCATCGCCCGTCCTGTTGATGGCAGGCTGCACGCCAGAGACGCCTTCCTGGATACGGGTCTTGCCCTGGTCATACCAGACCTGCCCTTTGCCCCAATACTCGTCGGCTTTCTCGGCGACCAGTGCACGTGTCTCCTCGCCGGAACGCGGCGCAAAAAGCAGCGCGACGCCTGCTCCGATGACGCCACCGAGAAGGAAGGATCCAAATCTACTCATGTTGACCTCCTAGTGGAATAGCCTGTTCTGCAAAAAGCCTGAGCACGCCCCCTACCCATATTGGCGTTCACAGAATCTGAGGATACCACAAAACAGCGCGTCTTGCTGATGTTTTTGGCTGACAACTCCTTTGGCGGCCCTCTGGTGTTATGGGCCTGACGCTGCGAACATGCCCCCTCCTGTTGTCCGCTTGCCGTCAAAAAGGCAAAACACGGGCAAGTGGTGATACACTGTTCTTTTCCATCCATGGACATTGCACGGTACGATTGCGTTATTGACTGTCAAAAGCATGAGGTGAGAGACCTGGACATCTTTCTCGATACAAGACGATCCCCCGGAGCGGAACCGGCCCCCGATTCCTCCCCGCAGAAGACCCCGCCCTCAGCTTCGTCCGAGCCTCCCGCAGCAGGATCCTCCGCGGCATCAGCGCCCATAACCCCGGGAGAGCCGGCAGTGGTGCAGGCGCGCCCACCCCTCGTAATCTCGCGCGACAAGAATCCGTCGACGTCTTTGACGCTCTCTTTTGAGCGTGAGAGGGAACGGGCGGCAGCCGAAGCGGCAGCTCAAGCTGCGGCGGCAGCGGCGGCTCAGGCAGCGACGTCCACGACGGCGACCGAAGCAGGGACGACGCCCGCAGCAACGGCGACAGCGCCCGCGACCACAACAGAACCGCCCGCAACAGCCACCGCGTCTGCCCCATCAACGGCTGCGTACGCGCCTGTCATGCCGACAACGCCCGTGGTCGAGCCGCTACCGGCCATGCCGGTTACACCGGTGGTAGAAACCGTCCCGTCCACACAACCCGTACAGCCCTCCCCCTCCGCGCAAAAGAAAAAACGCGAGGGCAGCGCAGCGCGACACAAGAAACCGAGCGTCCGACGGCTCATGTTCACAGCGTTGCGCGACGTGCTCATCGCGCTCGCGCTGCTTGCCATCCTGCTACAGTTCTTCTCACCCACCGTCGTGCGCGAGCACTCGATGGAAGACACCCTCAAGGAAAACGACGTTCTCTACATCGCCAAGCAGGCCTATCTTTTTGGTGAGCCTCAACATGGCGACATCGTGGTGTTCCACACGGTGCTGGAGACGAGCGGTGGCAGCGAGAAAGCCCTGGTAAAGCGCATAATCGGAGTGCCGGGTGACCGCATATCCATCAGCGGGGGCGTGGTGTTCCGCAATGGGGCGATGCTAGATGAGCCCTACCTCAAAACCGGGCATACGTCTGGGGAGCTGAGTGAAGTGGTGGTGCCGCCGGACTCGTACTTTGTGCTGGGCGACAACCGCGAAGTGAGCAACGACAGCCGCAACAGCGCCATCGGCTTTGTCTCAAAACAACAACTACAAGGTAAGGCGCTGCTACGCATCTTCCCCCTCGCCGACTTCCGCGTGTTCTAGGGGAGTCGTGTGTCGCGTGCTATGCACGCTCTCTATGGATCGCTCGCTATCGCGAGCAGTGGATTCTGGGATAAACCCAGAATGACGAGCAAGAG
>JAITEK010000086.1 GCA_031282085.1 Coriobacteriales bacterium | reverse complement strand
CCAGAGCGTTTCTCTCTTACGCGTAACATCCAGGAAACGCCCTCAAAACACAACCCTGCAATTCTACTGGAAATCATCCCCTCGTAACAGCACAATCTCACAAGAATTGGCAGCTTGCGCACTTTTTCACGCAAAGTGCGCGCCGTGCAGACGACGGTGTCACGAGAGCTGCTACACCGCTCCGCGGTGTTTTGTGAGTCCGGTCGCTACTGCGCCCGGTTGGACTTAAGGGATAAACCCAGAATGACAAACGGGATAACTGCCCGTCATTCTGGGCTTGTCCCTTAAATCCAGTCACACGCGCCAGCGGGCAACGCTCAGAGAGCGCGATAGCGCGACACACTTTTGGGGATGGGGATGGCGCGGGCTTGGGCTATGTTGTGTTGGACGGTGCGTTGGAGCTCCTCAACACTGGCAAAACCGCGCATCTCGCGGAGGTATTCGAGGAAGAATATCCGGAGGCGCTGGCCATAGAGGTCACCTTCAAAGTCGAGCAGGTGCGCCTCGATGGTCGGCGGGGCGCCGGCAAAGGTCGCGGGCACGCCGACCGAGACTGCCGTGCGGTACAACTCGCCAGCCACCTCAACCACACCGGCGTATACGCCGTCCGCAGGCTTTACGAGCCGCTCCTCCAGCTCGAGGTTTGCCGTGGGGAACCCCAACTGACGGCCCATGCTGCGCCCCTCGGCAACCCGCGCCCACAGAAAGTGCGGCCGCGCAAGCAGGCGATTGGCAAGCGCAAGCTCCCCGGCTTGCAGGGCGTCGCGGATGCGCGTGGCGGTCACTGGCAGCCCCTCGCTGGAGAGCAACCGGTGGGCGAATATCTCGCAGTCGTGCTCCGCGCTCCATAAGCGCAGGTCATCAACCGTGCCAATCGCGTGGTAGCCAAAACGGAAGTCCGAGCCGATATGTATGCCACGCACAGTGCCATGGGCGGCAAGCACCGCGTTGAGGAACTCAAGGGGCTTCTTTGAGGCGAAGGCCGCATCGAAGGGGATGACGAGGACCACGTCCACACCGCTGGCCGCGAGCATACTGATGCGGTCCTCGTTGATGAGCAGTTTGCGTTGGGCAGCTGGCTCCAGGAACAGCTCGTCCGGGTCGCGGTCGAAGGTGATGGCAACCGCGGGCAGCCCCAGTCGCCTCGCCTGCCCGATGGCCTCGTCGATAAGGAAGCGGTGCCCCTCGTGCAAGCCGTCAAAGACGCCGATGGCACAAACGAAGGCGACGAGCCGCGGCTCGTCGGAAACCGGGATGATGCGTGGACTGGGCGTGCTCACACGGACTCCTCAAGGTAGGGTGGTGGCGCCGCTTCGCGACGCTTTGAGTATCGCTCACTTTCGCTCGCGGTGGATTCTGGGACAAGCCCAGAATGACGGGCGTCAGGGGCGTCAGGGGCAGGAGGGCGGACGAGGGGGCGGGCGGTGAGATCGAGGAAGCAGGCGTTTATGCCGGTGGGGGTTTGCGCGGTGAGCGCCTCCAGCTCCTCCAGGGTATGGGCCTGTTCAACCGACACCTGGCCTGAGCGGGTGCGTCGCAGCGCGCTCAGGTGTGCGCGGCTGCTCACCGCTTCGCCGAGGTCGCGGGCCAGCGAGCGCACGTAGGTTCCCTTTGAGACGGTGGCCTCAATATCCCAATACTCAGCGGTGGCCTCAACAAGCCGCAGCGCGTGGATGGTAACCCGGCGCGGTTCAAGCTCAACCGCCTTGCCCGCGCGCGCAAGCTCATAGGCTTTCTTCCCCTGCTTCTTGATGGCGGAATAGGCCGGCGGCATCTGCTCCTGCTCGCCGATAAAGCCGGCAAGCACCGCGCGCGCAAAGTCCTCATCGGCCAGCTCGGCGGGCAGAGGCGCCTCGGCAACAACCACCCCTTCGGCGTCGTCGGTATCGGTAGCCGCGCCGAAGACAACGCGCGCCTCGTAGGTCTTATCCCCGGCCATGAGCGCATCACTCAGCCGCGTCGCGGGGCCAACGCATACGAGCAGAAGCCCCGTCGCCGCGGGGTCGAGCGTACCGGCATGGCCGATGCGCCCCTCACCCGTAAAGCGGCGCAAACGCGCCACCACGTCATGCGAGGTCATACCGCTCGGCTTGTCCACCGCGATAACGCCGCACAAATCGGTTGCTCCTCGTTTTATCTTCGCCACGGTCTCACCACTCCATCCCCACCATGACGAGCCCTAGCAGATGAGGCGATTGGCTTCTTCGAGAACGAGCGTCTTTGCTTCGTCGAGCGTGACGTTGAGCGTAAAGCCCGCCGCCGCCTTGTGGCCGCCACCGTCGAAGCGCCGAGCGAACTCGCCCACGTCACAGCTACCCTTTGCGCGGAGGTTAACGCGAATCCGCCCGCTTTCCTCACGCAACAGGATGGCAACCTCGCTGCCCTCGATGGAGCGCAGGATGTTGGGCAATCCATCCGTCTCGTCACGCAGGACGCCTAGCTCGCGGAAGTCGGCCTCCGTGACCCAGGAATACACCACACGTCCGTCGGACGCGAACGCTATGCGCGAGATAAGCCGCTCGTCGAGCTGGAGAGCGGCGAGTGACTTGGAATCGTATATCCTCGTGCAGATAACTGCGGGTTCCACGCCAGCGAGCATCATCTCGCTTGCCGCCGCGTGGGCCTCCGCCGTGGTGTTCTGAAAGGAGAACCGCCCCGTGTCGGTCACGAGCGCCACGTAACAATACTCCGCCATCGCACGGGTGATGGGCACCCCACTGGCAGCGATGAGCCGCCAGATTATCAGCCCGGTCGCCGAAGCGGTTATGTCGCCGAGGTAGTGATGCCCAAAGCCGTCGTAATCGGGGTGATGATCGATGACGAGCGTGTCGCCCGAGCGGTCGAACACCGAGGCGGCGTCGCCAAAACGCTCGCGATTGGGCAGGTCCACAGCGACGAACAGATCGGGCGTTCCCTCATAGGCCGTCGCGGGGATAAAGTCGTAATCGGCAAGGAAGTCATAGAGCTTTGGAGCCGCCTCTCCCCTTGCCAGCAGCTTGGTGACGCGGTGGCCCTTGGCTTGCAGCAACGCCGCCAACGCAAGCGCCGAACCGAGCGAGTCGCCGTCTGGGTTCACGTGGCCACAGATGGCCACTTCCCGCGGCTCAGCCAAAAACGCGAGCGTCTCGTCTATCGTCAGGGAGTCCGCGGGGCGTCGCGCGGGACGCTCCTCCAAAATCGCCGTGCTCATAACGGGTATCCTTCCTCGTCCTTGGGAATCCGCAGACTCTCAGGAACCTCCGCGAGTGCGTGGCTGATACGCTGCGCCTCGTCGATGCTTGTGTCGAGATGGAAGCGCAGATCAGGCACTACGCGCCAGTTGAGGTACTGTCCGAGCAGGGTGCGGATGCGCCCTTTCGCGCTTGCCAACCCGGCCTCTACCTCCTCGTAATGCGCCACGTCGGCGGCCACGTAGACGTTCGCTACGCTTCGATCCCGCGAGACTTCAACGCCGGTGACCGTTACGAACGCGAGACGCGGGTCGGAGACTTGCAGAAGGAGTATGTTCGCGAGCTCCGCCCGGAGGGCCTCGTTCAGCCTACGCGATTGTGGCGTCTGTTTCATCTCAACACCTGTTCACTCTACCTGTACGCACCCATGTGGATTCCGGGATAAACCCGGAGTGACGATAACCTAGCCTTCACGGGCGATCTCCTTTATGGTGTAGCCCTCAAGGACGTCGCCGACCTTTACGTCCTGGAAGCCCTCAATGCCGATGCCGCACTCATAGCCGGCGCGCACACTCTTGACGTCCTCCTTGAAGCGCCTCAGCGAGGCTATCACGCCCTCGTAGATAACGGCGCCGTCGCGCACGACACGCAGGCGGTCGTCGCGGCTGATCTCGCCCACCTCGACGATGCAACCGGCCACCGTCCCCGCCTTGGGTACCTTGAACAGCTCGCGGACCTCGGCCGAGCCGGTGTCCTCCTCCACAATCTCGGGCTTGAGCAGGCCGACCCGCGCGGCGTTGATGTCGTCGATGGCTTGGTAGATAACGCGGTAGGTCTTGATCTCGACCCGTTCCTTCTCTGCAAGCGCCTTGGCCTTCTGCTGCGGGCGCACGTTAAAGCCCACGATGACGGCGTCGGAGGCGGCCGCCAAGGTGACGTCGGTCTCGGTGATGCCGCCGACGGCTGAGTGGATGACGTTGATGCGGACCTCGGACTGATCCATCTTGTCGAGCGCGTCCTGCAAAGCCTCGATGGAGCCTTGCACGTCGGCCTTGACGACGAGATTCAGCTCGGAGATCTTGCCCTCCTCGATGCGGGCGAACAGATCCTCAAGCGACATATGGCCCTTGCGGTGCTCAGCGAGGCGCTTGCGCAGCGCACGGTCCTCGGCGAGGTTGCGTGCGTCGCGCTCGTCGGAGAACACGCGGAACTCGTCGCCCGCGTCCGGCACGCTGTTCAGGCCGAGTATCTCCACAGGATCGGCGGGCCGGGCGACCTCAACGATTTCACCCTTGGGGTTCACAAGCGCGCGGACGCGTCCGTAGGAAGTGCCCACAACCACCGTATCACCCACCTTGAGCGTCCCGCGTTGCACGAGGACGGTGGCTACGGGGCCACGGCCCTTATCAAGTTTTGCCTCAATGACAAAGCCGGAGGCCAGCACCTTGGGGTTGGCTTTGAGCTCAAGCACATCGGCTTGCAGCAGGATGGTCTCGAGCAAATCGTCGATGCCGATGCGCTTCTTGGCGCTCACGTCGACGAACATATTCTGCCCGCCCCATTCCTCAGGGATGATGCTGTGTTCGCTGAGTTCCTGCCGCACACGGTCGGGCGTGGCGCCAGCCTTGTCTATCTTGTTGACGGCGACCACGATGGGCACACCGGCGGCATGAGCATGATGGATAGCCTCAACGGTCTGCGGCATAACGCCGTCATCGGCTGCGACAACGAGCACTACCACGTCGGTGACCTTCGCACCACGCGCGCGCATGGCGGTAAAGGCCTCATGACCAGGGGTGTCGATAAAGGTGATCTGGTGGTCTTTGATCTCAACGACCGAAGCGCCAATGTGCTGGGTGATGCCGCCGGCCTCGGTTGCCACAACGCCCGTCTCGCGGATGGCGTCGAGCAGCGAGGTCTTGCCGTGGTCGACGTGGCCCATAACGGTAACCACGGGTGGCCGCGGCTCCAGGTCTTCAGGCGTGTCGGAAAAGACAACGGCGTACTCCTCCTCCGGCGAGATGATGCGTATCTTGCGGCCGAGGTCATCGGCGATAAGCTCTACCAGCTCGTCGTTCATGGTCTGGGTAACGGTGAGCGGCGTGCCCAGCAAAAACAGCCGCTTGACGATGTCGTTAGACGGGGTGTGCAGGGCGTCGGCAAGCTCCTGAACGGTAACGCCCGTGGTTATCTGCAACACCGATTCATCGAAGATAAGCTCGGGGTCGATGCCCTTCTCGATGGCCTCAAGCTCGGCCTTCTCCTTGGCCTCGGCAACGCGCTTCTCCTTGCGCTTGCGGCGACGACCCTCACCCTCACCCGAGGCGGCCTCCACGGCGGCGCGGGCCTCGGCAAGCACCCGCTCACGCTGGAATTGCTCGGCTTGCACGGCCATCTGCCGATAGCGATCATCTTCGGCCGCATCATCATCAAAGACGTAGGTGTCGGCGTCGTAGGCGGGGACATGATGGTCCTCCCGCACACGGCCACGGCCCTTGCCCTTACCCTTGGAGCGCGTGCCCTCCTCCTCAAAGGAGGCGTCAGCGGCCTTGCGCCGGGATTGCGGAGTTTGAGCTTGGGCGGGAGCGACAGCGCCATCGGCAGACGAGACCGCGGGAACGCCCTCGGCCGTTGCAGCAAGAGCTTGCTGGTCACTGGAGCCCAGCTCGCCCGGCTGGGCTGCGGCGGCGGTGCGCTCGTCGCCCGTTGCTGCGCCGCCCTGCGCACCGGCGCCCTTGGCCGCACCACGAGCCGTCGGTGCACCCGCGCTACCCTTGGTCGGATGAGCAGCCGAACGTTGCTCGCGCTTGAGTACCTTCTCGGCCTCAAGACGGCTTTTCTCGGCTTCTATCTGCGAGAGCAGGCCGCTGAAACGCGGGACGACCTTCTCCTGATGTTCCGTGTGCTCCTCACGCTCCGCGGCAGAAAGCAGTTCGGCTGCCTCGGCTGACGCCTGCTCGGCTGCGTTCTGCTCGCTTTCTTCCTGAAGTTTGGCCTCGCGCTCCTCGCGCTCCTGACGCTCCTTCTCGCGCAGCGCACGCTCCTGCTCCACCGCGGCTTTGCGGGCGGCTTCCTCCTCCTCGCGGACGCGGGCTTCTTCGGCGGCGCGCTCGGCTTCCTCGGCAACACGCTGCGCCTCGGCAGCAGCGGCGCGCTCGGCCATCTCGGGGGCAAGCCGCTTGCGGATACGGTCGACATAGGCGTCGTTGAGCGTCGAGGCGTGGTTCTTCACCGGAACCTTCATCTCAAGCAAGCGCTCGAGGAACTCCTTGGACTCCATCCCAAATTCTTTGGCTAATTCATGGACGCGTATGCTCGCCATATTCCCAGCTCCTAAACCCTATCTCTCACCGCTCAAGGCGGCATACTCATCTTCTAAACGCCTGTAATCGGCCTCGCTCAACTTGGCCCTGAGCGCCCGGTCGAGCAGGCGCTTCTTCTGCGCAAGCTCAAAACAACGCTGCTCGCCGCAGAGATAGGCCCCACGCCCAACCTGCCGACCCGTCGGGTCGCAAAGCACCTCACCGGCAGTCGTGCGCACAAACCGGATGAGCGCGCGCTTGTCGTTCGTTTGGCGGCAGGCGACGCACGAGCGCAGGGGTTCCTTGCGCGTCTTTGCGCACGGGCTGTGCGTATGTTGCGTCAGCTGTCTCACGTTGCCTGTCCCTGTACGCCTCTCCGCGTTCCTCGGCCCTTACGCCTTGCCGCGACCGGTTGCCTTGGTGGTACCGGTCTTCTTCGCACGGCTGGTTTTCTTGGCGCCGGCGTCCGCCTTGGCAGCCGCGCCCTTCTCGATGGCGTCGGTCGCCTCTTTGAACTCGTCCTCTAAGAACTCGTCGTCATCGGTCGCCAGCGTATCCTGTGCCAGATCGACCGACTCACGCACCTCATGCACGACCTCCTGGTCGCTCTCGCCTGCCGACAAAGCCTCAAAGGGATCCTCGGAGGCAATGGCCGCCTCCACCGCGCGAGCCGCCTGAGCAAGGTCGGGGATGTCCTCGATCTCGTCAGTCGTCTCGCCCAGAATGGTGTTCTCATGCAGACGGCAGAAGTGCGAATGCGGCAGCGCGTGGTTGCGGCAGCGGATGCCATCCGGCGAGACGTACTCGCAGCGTCCGTCCTCACTCTCGTCGCTGGGCTCCTCCTCGTCAAAGAGCGTCGTTACCACCGTGGGCAGCTCGCTCATCAGCGACGAGCTCTTGATGTCGATGTGCCAGCCCGTCAGGCGCGCGGCTAGACGCGCGTTTTGGCCCTCCTTGCCGATGGCCAGCGAAAGCTGGTCGTCCGGCACGATGACGGTGGCGTAATGCGTGCGTTCGTCCACGATGACATTGGTCACCTTGGCCGGAGAAAGCGCGTTTGCCACAAAGGCGCCCGGGCTCTCGTCGTATTGGATGACGTCGACGCGCTCATTGCGCAGCTCCTCAACCACCATACGCACGCGTGAGCCTTTGGGGCCTACGCAGGCGCCGACGGGGTCGAGATTGCTCTCCCGCGAGGAAACAGCAACCTTGGAGCGCGCGCCCGCCTCACGGGCGATGGACTTTATCTCAACGATGCCGTCATATATCTCCGGCACCTCGATCTCAAAGAGACGGCGGATGAGGTCGGGGTGCGTACGGCTCACCACGATGGAGGGTCGGGTGGTCTCGTTGCGCGTGCTCGACTCAAGGATGTTGGGGTCGCGAACCTCGATGATGAGCGACTTGAGGCGTTGGTTGTGACGATAGTGCTCGTTGGTGGGCTTCTCGTTGCGCTCACCCGGGTGGCGCTTCACATCGAAGTGCGGCAGCTCGGCCTCTACCCCATCGCGTATCTTGATGATGGTGAAGTCCGGCGTGGACTGCAAAACGGTGCCCGTGACCAGCTCGCCCTTGCGATCCGAGTATTCGGTGAAGATGGCCTGGCGCCCCGCATCGCGCACGATGGACAGGATAACGCTCTTGGCGTTCTGGGCGGCGATGCGGCTCACGTCGCGCGGCGTCACGTCGCGTTCCTCAAACTCGGCGTACTCGCCCGTCTCCTCGTCCGGCTCGCCAACGGGTACCATCTCGTAAACGTAGATGTTGCCCGTCTCGCGGTTGATGGTGACGCGAGCATCCCAGTCGAGCTTGAGGATGTTCTCGTAGCTTTTCGCAAGCGACTGCTCCAGCCTCTCCAGCAGGTAGATCTCGTCGATGTTCTTCTCAGCCGCCAACGCTTCGAGGGCGGCCATCAGCTCAGATGACATGCTCGGTCCTTTCTTCGCGTTCTTCTTTACGCTCCTTGTTGAATTCGATGCGCCCCTTCAGGTGGGCGTGCCGTATCTTCCCGTGCGGTATGCGGCGCGTCTCGCCGTCTACCTCGAGCAAGATGTCCTCGCCCTCAACTCCGACTACTATGCCGGTCCACTTACCGCGGCCGTCGAGAGGCTCGGTCACAAGCCGTGCCTCCTCGCCCACAAAACGCGCGAAATGCGCAAGTGTACGCAGCGGGCGGTCGATGCCCGGCGATGAGACCTCAAGGGTGTACGCGCCCGTATACGGCTCATTGGCCTCAACCGTCTCGTCGACCCAGAGGTTCGCCGCGGCCAGCTCGTCGATGCCGATACCACCCTCACGCTCAAGGAATACCCGCACAACGCGCATGCGGCCGGTGCCGCTCAGCTCAACGTCTACAAGCTCCAGGCCATGCTGAGCCGCCGCTGCTTCCAGCGCGTCTATGAGCTTTTGATGCCTCTCGCTTCGCACGTTTTACCTCTCGCCTCTCGTCGGACGCGCTCACAAGCGCGCTCAACCGGCCTACTAACAAAAGAAAGCGGGACAAAGCCCACTTCCTCAACAACATGAACAACCATTGCAGAGCAACAAGAAACCCGCGTTCGTCGCCACGCGAGAACGCTCAAGATGTTATACCACAAAATTCACCCCCTGACCAGTGCCATTTGCCCGCCGCCCATAAACACGCCCGGTAGGGCACGCAGGGCGCCTGTTCGGGGCGCCCTGCGAAAGGGGGGTCGTCGTATCGTTTTTTTGCCCGTCGTTTTGGGCTTGTCCTAAAACCTACCCGGCAGCGATAGCCGTCGGATTCGCACAGCACCGCAAAACGGCGTCGGCCATTCTCGCGAGACTACCTCAGCTCATCCTCCTCCTCACGCGAACGGCGCGTGAGCAGCAGTATGCCGATGAGCACAACCAGAGCAAAGAAGATGAGCGACAAGACGAGCCAGATGCTGAGGGGCTGCGTTTGCGCCTCTGTACCTTGCCCGGAGCCGAGCGGGGTCTCCTCATCAGCAAGCTCCGTGTTGCCCGCCTCTGCCGTATCGCTGGTTTCCCGCTCGGCGGGCGATGCCGTGGTGTCCTCAGACGATGAGCTTGCGACAGGCGCGGCGGCTCCCGTCACGGTGACGTAACGGTCGGCCTGTGCCGGAGGCGCACTGTTGTTGATGATGATCTCCTCCGGAGCAGGAGCTGGCGCAGAAGGTCCGGTCGGGGGAGCGGGCGCAAAGGCGGGATCCGCTGTCCAGAGAGCTGTGTAGATGACATCGTCTGTGACCGTTGAGGCCAAAGCCGGGCTCCAGCCAGCGAACAGCCAGCCCACATGGGCCTTTGGCGTAGGCGGCGCGGGCGTCTTGTCTCCCTTGGCGACACCCGTATGGGTCACCGGAGCAAAGTCACCATGATCGCCCGGTATGAAGATGACGCTATAGCCAGGAGTCGGTACAGCGGGCAGTTCTTCCCAGGTAGCGGTATAGGTCGCGTCCTGTGTGACGACAGGTGCTATCGCGGGCGTCCAACCGGCGAATA
>JAITEK010000080.1 GCA_031282085.1 Coriobacteriales bacterium | reverse complement strand
GATTGCTTCGATCTTCTTCATTTCAATCCCCTTTCCTTAATCGAGGCCGTTGAAGGCAGGATAACCGGACTCACCGTGGGCGACGGTGTCGAGGCCCTCGTTCTCCTCAGCGGTGTCCACACGCAGCGAACCCTTAAAGATGAACTTGACAACGAATCCGATGATGAACACGGCAATCGCGACGAACACGATGGTGATGAGTATACCGAGTATCTGCGAGATGAGCAGGCTGGGATCGCCCGTGTAGAACAGACCGCCGAAGTCGGTCCAGGACAGGTCGGGCACGCAGAACAGGCCTGTGAGGATACCGCCGGTGATACCGCCGATGGCGTGACAGCCAAAGGCGTCGAGCGCGTCGTCGTAACCGAGTTTGTGCTTGAGGAACGAGATGGCGAAGTAGCAGACCGGTGAGACGATGAAGCCCATGACGACCGCAGCCCAAGGCTCAACAAAACCAGCGGCCGGAGTGATGACGACCAGGCCGGCTACCAGGCCGGTCGCAGCGCCGACGAGGGTGGGCTTGCCCGTCTTGATCCGCTCGACGAGCGCCCAGGAGAGCAGAGCCGCCGCGGACGCAGCAAGCGTGTTGAGGATGGCCAGAGCCGCAATGCCGTCAGCAGCAAAGGCCGAACCGCCATTAAAGCCGAACCAGCCGAACCACAGCAGGCTGGCGCCGAGCACGACGAAGGGGACATTGTGCGGGCGGTAGCTCATAAGGCCGTAGCCCTTGCGCCTGCCGAGAATAAGGCAGAGCACGAGGCCGCTGACACCGGATGAGATGTGCACGACATCGCCACCGGCAAAGTCGATGGCACCTATCACGTCACCGATGAGGCTGCCCTCGCCGCCCCATACCATGTGGGCCAAAGGAGCGTAGACGCACAGCACCCAGATAATCACGAACAGGACTACCGCGCCGAACTTCATGCGCCCGGCTACCGAGCCGGTGATGATGGCGGTGGTAATCATGGCAAAGGCCGCCTGATAGCTGACGTCAACGAGCGCGGGGTAGGAATTCTCGGTCTCAGCCGCCTCCGCCAGCATATCCTGAACCCCTCCTGCTGTTCCCAGCAGGTCGAAGCCGCCGAAGAAGGAAATCGAGCCGTCACCTCCGTACGCGAACGAGTGTCCGGCCAAAACCCAGACGACCCCAACAACGCCCAGGACGATCAGCGACATGAACATCGTGTTGACGACGTTCTTGCGTCGAGCGAGGCCGCCGTAGAAAAAGGCGAGACCCGGGGTCATCAGGAGTACCAGCATTATGCTGACGAGCATAAAAGCGGTGGTTCCCGTATCCAACATCTGACTTCATCTCCTCTGTATTCCAAACCGCGCTCACCTGACCGCGGGACGGTCCCCATGACCGTACATCGAATACTATGCAGAGAGGAAAACCTTGTTTCAAGCGGATAGAGGGAGAGTTAACACAGCGGAAGAATCAAATTAACATGCCCGAAACATTGAGGGGGTTCAGTGGGCTTCGGCCCAGTTGGGGCCGGTACTTATGTCGACTACGAGGGGGACCTTGAGTTGGGCGACGTTTTCCATGGTCTCCTTCACCAGAGCGGACAGGCGCTCGACCTCGCTTCGCGCACAGTTGAAATCGAGTTCGTCGTGGACTTGCAACACCATCTGCGAATGGAAGCCCTCCGCGGCAAGCCGACGGGCGACCTCGATCATCGCGAGCTTGATGATGTCGGCGGCGCTGCCCTGCATGGGGTGGTTCATGGCGGTACGCTCGCCAAAGCCGCGCGTGTTGGCGTTGACGGAGCGTATCTCCCGGATATGACGCTTGCGCCCGTACAGCGTCTCCACCCATCCCTGCTCGCGGGCCTGCTCAACCATTTCGTCGAGGTAGCGCCGCACCTGCGGATAGGCGCGGAAGTAGCGCGAGATCATCTCCTGCGCCTCCTGGAAGCCGACGCCGAGCGACTGCGAGAGCCCGTAGGCCTGCTGACCGTAGACTATGCCGAAGTTGACCGCCTTGGCGCGCGAACGCAGCTGCGGCGTCACCTTGTCGACGGAGACGCCGAATACGCGGGCGGCTGTGGAACTGTGGAAGTCCTCACCCCCGACGAAGGCCTCGATAAGCCCTTCGTCGCCAGAAAGATGCGCGAGCAGGCGCAACTCTATCTGGGAGTAGTCCGCGGAGAGGAACACCGCCTCGCCCTCCTCGAAGACCGCCGGGTCGGGGATGAAAGCCGTGCGGATGCGCCGACCCATCTCGGTGCGCACGGGGATGTTCTGGAGGTTGGGGTCGCTTGAGGACAGGCGGCCCGTGGCGGCAACCGTCTGATGGTAGGACGTGTGGATGTGGCAGTCGCTGGCGATGAGCTGCGGCAGGGCGTCGAGGTAGGTGGATTTGAGCTTGGCGAGCTCGCGGTACTCGAGCATGATGCCGGGCAACGGGTGCATGCCCTTGATGTCTTGCAGTACGGCGGCGTCCGTGGAATATCCCGTGCGGGTCTTCTTGATGATGGGCAGCTTGAGCTTCTCGAACAGGATGACGCCGAGTTGCTTGGGCGAGTCGAGGTTGAAGTCCTCCCCCGCCTCGGCGACAGCCTGCTCGCGCAGGGCCGTGATGCTTGTCGCCATGCTCGCGCCCAGCTCTCTCAGGATGGAGGGGTCGACGTTGACGCCCCAGCGCTCCATCTGCACAAGCACCGGCACGAGCGGCATCTCGATCTCCTCAAAGCACCTGAGAGAGCCGTCGTCTTGTAGCCGCTGCCGGAGGATGCCAGCGAGCTTGCGGAAGGCCACCGCGCAGATGGCGCCCGCGGGCAGCTCGTCGGTCGGTGCGGGCAGCTCGTCGGAAAGGAACTGCTCGAGCAGCAGGTCGCGGTCGCTGTAGTCCCGTGAGGAATCGAGCAGGTAGGCGGCCAGGGACAGATCGAAGACGCGCCGGGAGTCCAGCTTGCCGGTCTCAAGGAGAGCCGGCTGCGCGTTGTTGGGAGGGATAAGCTCCTTGAGCAGCGCCTTGCTCTCGTGGACGACGCAGCGGCCCTGCTCAAGGACGCGCGCACAGGTTGCGTCGAGGGCCGAGTCCTCAAAGAGCGCAACGCCCTTCTCGCTCGCGACGTAAAGGAGGCGGTCGGAGTCAAAGAGCGAGTCGCCCGTGCTCGCCTCAAGGAGCAGCGCGAGTTCCTCGTCCGCCTCAAGCGCCTCGTCAAGGGCTGCGCGCGCCGCGTCACCCGTCAGAAGCGACGTGAAGGTGAGAGACGCGTCCTCCAACTGGGCGAGTTGCTCGCTCGTGCGCACGGCGGCGGGCTTGGTGCCGATGAGCGCGAGCACCTTGCGCAACTGAGAGCTGAGCGCAAGGTCGTTGAATGCCTCGCTGACCTGCTCGGGTTCAAAAGCGGGGAAAGCCACCTGTGTAAGATCGCACTCAACAGGGACGTCGCGCACGATGGTCGCGACCTCCTTGCTCGCGCGCGCCTGGTCCCCGTTGTCGCGCACCTGCTCACCCATCTTGCCCTTGAGCTCATCGGCGTGGGCAAGCACCTCCTCCAAGGTGCCGTACAGCTGCAGGAGCTTGGTGGCCGTTTTGGGGCCGACGCCGGGGATGCCGGGGATATTATCCGAGCTGTCGCCCATAAGGCCAAGGTAGTCGGGCACGCGCTCGGGGGTAACGCCCCACTTCTCCTCAACGGCGGCGGGGTCGTAGACCATCACCTCGCTCATGCCCGATTTGGTGTTGACGATGGAGGTCTTGTCGCTCGCGAGTTGCAGCGCGTCCTTGTCCCCGGTGATGAGCAGCACGCGGAGGTCCTGCTGCTCCCCGCGGGTGGCAAGCGTACCTAAGATGTCATCGCCCTCCCAGCCTTCAAGCTCCACAACGGGAATGTTCATCGAGGTGAGGAGGCGTTTTATCATCGGAAACTGCGCCTTGAGATCGGGGTCGGTGGGTGGGCGCTGCGCCTTGTATCTCTCGACCGCCTTCAGACGGAAGGCCGGGATGCCCTTGTCGAAGGCGCAGACGATGCCGTCCGGCTCAAAGTCGTCCGCGAGCTTGAGCAGCATCGATAAAAAACCGAAGCAGGCGTTGGTGGGGCGGCCGTCCGGCGCCGTCATATAGGGTGGCACCGCGTGAAACGCTCTGTGCATAAGGGAATTGCCGTCGACTATAGCGACTGTCCGCATGGCCTGACCGTCCTTTGCGTCCGCTTGTGGATGTGACTGCCGCACGCCGGCTGCCTCCGGAACGGCTCTTGAGAAGTATACCGCATGCGGTAGGCAGTCGGCCGCTACGC
>JAITEK010000047.1 GCA_031282085.1 Coriobacteriales bacterium | reverse complement strand
GGCTTATGCGTAAGACCGGTATGGCACGGCTGTGGGAGTTGGCCTCGCGCAAGAAGCTGCTTATCGGCTGCTCCTGTGTGTTTGCCGTTATAAGCGTGGCGGTGTCGTTTACGCCGTTTATCGCCATCTACTACATCATCCGCGAACTGGTGGCTCACTACGCCGACCTCTCCGCGCTCAACACCACCTATATGGTGCAACTCGGCTGGTTGGCCTGCGGCGGGGCCATTGGCGCCATCGCATTCAACTTCATCGCGTTGGTGTGCTCGCACATCGCGGCCTTTACCACGTTGTACGACCTCAAACTCGAGTTCACGCGACACATCGCATCGCTGCCGCTGGGTTTTCATACCGCAAACTCCACGGGCAAGCTACGCAAGATCGTGGACGAGAACATCGAGAAACTCGAGGGCTTTATCGCCCACCAACTGCCCGACATGGTGGGCTCCTTTGCCACGCCCATCATCACGCTCATCCTTTTGTTTGTGTTCGATTGGCGGCTGGGGCTGGCCTGCCTGGTGCCCGTTATCATGGCCTACGCGCTCCAGGTCATCGCCATGGGGCAGCCGCGGTCACGCGCGTTCATGGATAAATACCAGCGTTCGCTTGAGGACATGAACAACGCTGCGGTTGAGTATGTGCGCGGCATCTCGGTGGTTAAGGCCTTCAACCAGACCATCTACTCCTTCCGCCATTTCCACGAGACCATCAGATCATACGGCGCCTTTGCCAAGAGCTACACCATATCCTTTGAGAACTATATGGTGCTGTTCATGCTCGTCATCAACAGCGTGTACCTGGTTCTTATCCCCGTTATCATCCTGCTTTCCGGCGGGGTGAGCGACTACGGGCAGTTTGCGCTGGCGGCGGTGTTCTACCTCATCTTCTCGTTGGCGCTTGCGGGGCCGTTTACCAAGCTCATGTACGTCTCGGCGGTCGGCACGCAGATCGCCGACGGCATTAAGCGCATGGACGCGATCCTCGATATCCCCCCGCTCGCGGAGACCACCACGCCCCAGACCACAACCGGATACTCGGTTACTTTTGAGGACGTTGTGTTCAGCTACAACGAGGCGGACGAGGCCGTAGCCATCAGTGGCGTGAGCTTTGCCGCGCGGCAGGGCGAGATAACCGCCCTGGTGGGGCCGTCCGGCTCCGGCAAATCAACGCTCGCGCACCTGATCTGCCGCTTTTACGACGTGGCGGCCGGCGCGGTTAAGATAGGGGGCGTGGACATACGGGATATGTCGAGCGACTACCTTATGAGCATTGTGAGCTTTGTGTTCCAGGACGTGTTCCTCTTTAAGCAGAGCATCGCGGACAACATCCTCATCGGCAATCCGCAGGCCACGCGCGCCGACGTGGTAGCCGCCGCGCAAGCCGCCCAATGCCACGAGTTCATCGAGCGCCTGCCGCAGGGCTACGACACGGTCATCGGCACGCGCAACATCCACCTCTCCGGTGGGGAGCGCCAACGCATCGTCATCGCCCGCGCCATCCTCAAAAACGCCCCCATCATCGTGCTCGACGAGGCCACGGCCTTTGCCGACCCAGAGAACGAGCAGAAGATACAGCTCGCCTTTGAGAAGTTGATGCAGGACAAGACCGTTATCATCATCGCGCATCGGCTTTCCACCGTGCGCGGCGCAAACAAGATCGTTGTCGTGGACAAGGGGCGCGTTGTTGAGGAGGGGCGCCATGACGAGTTGGTTGCCGCCGATGGCGAGTACCGTCGTATGTGGGAGCAATACACCAGCGCCATGAGCTGGCGGCTAACCGCAGAGCGCGAAGGCGACAAAGAGAGTGATGGAGAGGTGGTGCGCCATGTTTGATATTCAGAAGCTGCTGGGGCTCTCCGAGGATGGCTATCGGGATTTTAAGCGCGGTATCTTTGCCTGTGTGCTCTCGAATCTGGTCCTACTCATCCCCTTCTGCATCATCATCTTTACCATCGCCACCCTGCTCGACCCTCTGCTCACGGGTGAGCCGCTTAACACCACGCGGCTGTGGCTGCTGTTCGGCGCGGCGGTTGTTGCTGCCGTGCTGTACTTCTTCATCTACCGCAACGAGTACCGCAAGACCTACACGGTCGCCTACAGCGAGACGGAGAAGATGCGCATCGAGGTCGCTGAGCGTCTGCGCCGCCTGCCGCTGAGCTTCTTCAACAACAAGGACCTCACCGAGCTCACCACGAACATGATGGGCGACTGCGCCTCCATAGAACACACGATGAGCCACGTGGTCCCCGGGCTGTTTGCGGACTGCATCGTCGTGGTGCTCGCCTGCGCGGGGCTTGCCTTTTACGACTGGCGGCTGTCCCTGGCGCTGTTTGCCGCGCTGCCGGTGGCCTTTGGGCTGATCCTGCTCACGCGGTGGCTGGGCACAAAGTTCGGCGAGCGCCACGTAACGGCAAAGCTCGAGGTAGCCGAGCAGGTGCAGGAGTACCTGGAGGGCGTAAAAGTGGTTAAGGCCTTCGGGCTCGCCGGCGAGAAGTCCCGCGCGCTCGATGCTGCTCTGCACTCGATGATGCGCGAGGCCATCCGCTTTGAGTTCGCAACCGGCACCTTTGTGACCCTCGGCATGATGATTCTCCAGGTTGGCATCGGCCTGGTGACCTTTGTCGGCGTGCTGCTGCTCCTCGGCGGCAGCATAGACGCGCTCAAATTCCTCACCTTCCTTGTTGTCGCCGCGCGCATCTACGCCCCGCTCATCGTCATCTTTACGCTGCTGCCGGAGTTCTTCTACATGCTCATCTCCACCCACCGCATGCAGGCGCTGCGCCACGAGCCCGTTATGGAGGGTGAGACGGACGTGGTGCTCGGCAACTGCGCGATAGAGCTGCACAACGTGAGTTTTGCCTATGGGGATGACGAGGTGCTCTCCGACGTGAGCCTCACGATTCCCGAGCGGACGGTTACCGCGCTGGTGGGGCCATCCGGCTCCGGCAAGACGACCGTCTCGCGACTCATCGCCCGGTTTTGGGATGTGCGCAGCGGCGAGATACTGATAGGCGGTCGCAACATCCGCGCCATAGACCCCGAGACGCTGATGGGCTACCTAAGTTTTGTGTTCCAGGACGTGGTGCTTTTTAACGACACGGTGATGAACAACATCCGCATCGGCAAGCAGGGGGCAAGTGACGAGGAGGTCTTTGCGGCGGCGCGAATAGCGCGTTGCGACGGCTTTATCCGCGAGTTGCCCCAGGGTTACGACACGCTGCTCGGCGAGAACGGCTCCACGCTCTCAGGCGGGGAGCGCCAGCGCGTCTCCATCGCCCGCGCGCTGCTCAAAGATGCGCCCATCGTGCTGCTCGACGAGGCTACCGCCTCACTCGACCCCGAGAACGAGACGGAGATACAGCAGGCGTTGCTGGAGCTGGTGCGCGGCCGCACGGTCATCGTCATAGCGCACCGTCTGCGCACCGTTATAGGCGCTGGCAACATCGCCGTTTTAGACGGCGGCCGCCTCGTTGAGCAAGGCACCGGCGAGGAACTCCTCGCAGCCAACGGCCTATTCGCCCGCCTCTACAACATCCAACAAGAAAGCCTCGGCTGGTCGGTACGATA
>JAITEK010000030.1 GCA_031282085.1 Coriobacteriales bacterium | reverse complement strand
GTGCCCGGCGACCCGTCCTCGGCGGCTTTCCTGCTGGTGACGGCCGCCCTCATCCCCGGCAGTGAGGTAACGGTACGCGGCATGCTCCTCAACCCCACGCGCACGGGCTTTCTCGAGGTTATGCGCCGCATGGGAGCGGACCTCAGCATCACGGCTGGCGAGAGTGGCCGGCTGGGAGGCGAGCGGGTGGGGGATGTGACCCTGCGGCACCACGCGGGCCTTACGGCGACCGTGGTTGAGGCGCAGGAGACACCCGCCCTCATAGACGAGGTGCCGATACTGGCGCTGCTCGCAACGGCAGCGGAGGGCACAACGGTGTTTAAGCACGTAGGAGAGCTGCGCGTCAAGGAGTCCGACCGGCTTGCCGCCATCGTCGAGGGCCTGGGCGCCCTGGGCTGCACAGCGCGCGCCGAAGGCGACGAGCTGCACGTCACAGGCGGCTTACCGCGTCTTGGCACGCAGACCCTCGAGACGCACAACGACCACCGCCTGGCCATGACCTGGACCGTGGCCGCGCGCGCCTTTTGCCTCAATCCGACCATTCTCGGGCTAAAGAGCGTAAGCGTCAGCTACCCCGGTTTCTTTGAGGACCTCAAGCGGCTATCATAGATGCCGTCGATTCAGAAAGGACGCGTATGATCATCGCCATCGACGGGCCGGCGGGCTCCGGCAAATCAACGGTCGCCAAGCTCGTCGCACGCAGGCTCGGCTTCGCCTATCTCGACACGGGCGCCATGTACCGCGCCGTCGCCTGGCGTGCCCTCGTCCAAAAGCTCGATCTCACGGACCCACTGCCCGTAGAAACTGTTGAGAGCATCCGCACCATCGCCCAAACCGAGCCGATACGTTTCGGCTTTACCCCGGGCGATCCTCTGCCCTCGCAGGTCTTCATCAACGGCGAGGACGTTACGCGACAGATACGGACCCCCGAAGTCGACCGGGCCGTCTCGCCGGTCTCCGCCGACCCGGGGGTGCGCACGGCGCTCACCGAGCAGCAACGGGCCTTTGGGCGGGAGTACGACACGGTCATGGAAGGGCGCGACATCGGTACGGTGGTGTTTCCGGCGGCCGAGCTCAAGGTGTTCCTCACGGCGAGTGCTGAGGAACGTGCACGCCGTCGTGCCCAGCAGAACGCCGAGAAGGAAGGGCGCACCGCGGCGAGCGCCGAGGAGATAGCCGCGATACGCGCGGACATCCTGCGCCGTGACGCCTGCGACTCCTCGCGGGAGGTCGCGCCTCTCGTCGCAGCATCGGACAGTTGGCTGCTCGACACCACCGGTATGACGATAGACGAGGTCACATCCGCTATCGCGGAAAAGGCAGGGGAGTTGCGATGAAGCCAGTCAGCTATTTCTACGACCATCCTTCTTCGGGTGAGGGGCATTTCCCCCAGAAGTTCTGTACCCTTTTCGCCACCGCGGTGCGCGTGATCTTCAAAGTGCTATTCCGCTATCGGGTCTACGGTCTGGAGAATCTCAAGGGGCTGCCCGAGGGCAGCGGAGCCATCATCGTCGGCAATCACTCATCGTATCTCGACCCGGTGTTCGTGATAGCTGCGTTGCGCCCGCGGCCTATCCGCTATATCTCCAAGGAGGAGTTCTTCAACTTCAATCCTCTCATCGGGAGGCTTGCCGCCTGGGTCGGCGCCTTTCCCGTCAGGCGCAACAGCGGCGATATGTCCGCCATCAAGCGGGCCGTGCGCATGCTGAAACGTGGCGAGCTGGTCGGCATCTTCCCCGAGGGGACGCGGGTTCGCTCCAAAGACCAGGAGGTCACCTATCACGAGGGTATCTCGCTCATCTCGCAGCTCGCGAACGTGCCGGTGATCCCCGTGCGCCTCTGGGGGCCCGACCGCATCTGTCCCAAGGGCGCGCGCCTGTTCCGTCTCCCCAAGGTCACGCTGCGTTTCGGCGAGCCGCTTTCCGTGCACGAGGAGCGCTTTGCCGTGTTGTCCAAGGAGGAGCGCCTCACGGCCTTTACGGCCGAGGCGATGGCCCGCGTCTACGATTTGGAGTTCCCGCGGTAGCTCTGCCCGTGCTGGTTGTTCTGCGCGTTGTGCCTGCTCTGCTCGCTTTGCCGGCTGCGGTCGTTTTGGCCGTTCTGCTTGCACCATTTGCACCGTTTGCGCCTGGCTGCGAGCGCGGAGTCACACGCAACCGTGGCCCCGCAAGGGCCTGGTAGTCTTTTTCAACACTGGTCTGATTCCTGGTACGGGAGTTTTTGCCCGAGCTTGAGGCAGACGTCCCCATCGGTTGCGTGTAGTCGCGCGCGGCCTTGCGTTTGAGGGCCTGCTTACGCTGCCGCTTCTTGATTGCGTAGATGATAAGGCCGATGGATGTCCCAAAGGCAGCAGGGGCAAGCGTCACCACGAGGCTGAGGCCGAGGTCGGCTGTGAAGTGGCCCAAGTCGGCGACATACCCGCCCAGCGATTCATAGAGCAGGTACCCGAAGGGCAGCCCAAAAAACGCCACCACAGGGAACAAGAGTTTGAGAAGCAGATTGGTGTCGGTCGCGCAGAGGAGCAGGGCCGAGCAGAACAGGACCGCTGGCACGAACAGGTACACGCTGGCAAAGGCGTAGATGCTCAGTTTTGGCACAAGCACGGAACTGGCGACAAGGGCGACAAGGGCGACAAGAACCCCATAGCAGCTCAGGGGTACAACCCAGCGTGCTCTCATCCCCACCTCCTTGCGTGTGTCATCGGGTCTCAACAAAAACAGCCCCGTCCCAGTATAGGGCACAACCACACCGCACACCCCCGCAACCTCGATACGACAGCCGAGCGTTACCTCTGCCAGTCCGACCGGCTCAACCACTCCGGTACAAAAGAGCGGGCATACGACGGCCACCAGTGTCTTTTGCCGTCTGTAGCTGTTTCTTTAGAGCGTGGTGGTGAAGGTGGTGCCGGTGGTGGGGGTGCTGGATACCTCGATGGTGCCGTGGTGGGCTTTGACGATGGCTTGGGCGAGGCTGAGGCCAAGCCCTGAGCCCTCGGTGTCGCTGTGCGCGCTGTCTACGCGGTAGAAGCGCTCAAAGAGGTGGGGGAGTACCGCGGGGTCGATTGCAGGGCCGCTGTTGGTGACCCGTAGCGTCGCATGCTGCCCGGAGGCCGGTGCGCCGAGCAGCTCAACGTGCACGGTTGCCGCGCCGTCGCCGACTTCTGTAGCGCCTTCAACAGCCACGGCGCTTTCGGCTTCCGCAGCGCTCTCAACATCTTCACTGTTCTTGGCGGCCCCTTCTGCCTCGGGCGCTTTTGCATACTTGCTCGCGTTGTCGAGCAGTATCTGTATGAGGCGCTCCAGCTGCTCCTCGTTGCCGGGGAGCGTGATTCCCTCGGCGAGGTCGGCCGTGAGGCTGATGCCGCGCTCAAAGAATACGGCCTCAAACTGCAAAAGGCCGCGCCGTGTGAGGGCGGAGAGGTCGACTGGTTGCAGGGAAGCGGCCTGCGCCGCCGCGCTTGTTTCCTCATCGTCGGTCTGCGCGAGGAGCAGCAGGTCGTGTACGAGTTTGTCCATGCGCTGAGCCTCGGCCTGCGTGCTGTTGACCCATTGCTCCTGCTCGGCAATGGTCTTATCGGGATGCGCGAGCAGCAGGCTGTTGTTGGCGAGGATGACGGTGAGGGGAGTCTTAAGCTCATGGGAGGCGTCCGCCACGAAGCGCCGTTGACGCTCCCACGCCTCAACGACCGGGCGCAGGGCGATGCGGGAGAGCAGCAGGCTGATGAAGAAGAACGCAACCATCGCACCGAGCCAGATGAGGGCCGAGACGCCCGCAAGCTGGAACGTTCCGTCTACCAGTGAGGACGCGTCCGCAAGCGCGATGGTCATGCTGCTGTCGCTCGTGAGTTCGACACGGTAGAACAGCCGCAGGTCCACAAACAAGCCGGTGAAGACGTCGCCTTGGCTCAGCTGCTGGGACAGGTGTTCCTGGATGCGCCCCAGGGCCTCGTTCGCCAGGCTCTTGTCGATGAGGACAAAGGCGCTGTTGTCGCCGAACACGGTGAGGCTGTGTGGGTCGATGCTGATGACGAATACGGGCACAAAGGGACTGTCCTCCTGAGGCGGTGCTTGGACGACCGAGCCGGAGGAGCCCTGTGTCCACGGTTGTCCGCTGTTCGGTTGGCCGATCCAAGGGCGTTGCGTGCTGCTGGGGTCGCGGTTTATCGCCTGGCCGACAGCCGATTCGATGCGGTATGCCTGGGTCTGGTAGTTGGAGATGACGCTCACCGCAAGCGCAATGAGCAGCACGAGACCCACCAAGCCCATCGTTATGAGGATGAAGCGTCGGCGCAGTTTAACGAGCATCGGAGTCATCTGCCACCTCCAGGCGGTAGCCCATGCCGCGCGCCGTTATGATGCTCAGGTTGCTTCCCAGGTAGGCGAGCTTTTTGCGCAGGAAAGATATGTAGGCTTCGACGCTGTTCTCGTCGGCGCCCGTATCGAGGCCCCAGACGCGCGCGAGTATGGTGGCTTTGGTGAAAGTCTGGCCGGGGTGGGTCATAAGCAACTGGCACAGCTCGAACTCGCGCTGCGAGAGGTGGACGCTTGTCTGCGTGTCGCGCCCGCTGCCGTCTGCGCCCGCCGCGCTTGTGCTCGTGTCGCCTGCGCCACCACCCGCGCCCGCCGCGCCCGCGCCGCCGCCGACGCGGAGGTCGGCGCTCTGCAAATCGAGGGTCGTGTTCCCAAACGTAATGCCTTCAACGTGGACGGTGCCGCTACGTCGTGTGATTGCACGCAGGCGGGCAAGCAACTCTGCCGGTTGGAAGGGTTTGGTGAGGTAGTCGTCGGCTCCCGCGTCGAGCCCTGTGATCTTGTCGTGCAGCGTGTCACGCGCAGTGAGCATGATAACAGGACTGTTGCCGCCTGCCCGCCTGAGTTCACGCGCCACTTCAAACCCGTCCATGAGCGGCAGCATCACATCAAGGACGACGGCGTCATAAGGCGTCCCGGTCTTCTGGGCACTCAGGGCATACTCAAGTCCGCTTCGCCCATCGCCCACAGCGTCGACGTGGTAGCCTTCGTCCTCGAGTATGGCGGCAAGCGCGTGGGCAAGTCGTTGCTGATCCTCAACGAGCAGGATGTTCATGGTAACCTCTCATATCGTAGAGCACCATTGTAAGCCAAGCCCCTGAAAACTGCCTGAAGCATTTGACGAACAGGGGAACAGGACAAGGGGGACACTTGCCCTGTTCCCCTGTTCTACAGAGGGGTGTTGTTATAATGAGTTTTTTGGAGAGGCGGCAGGTCGGGCGAGCCGGGTGAACCGGGCGAGCCGGGTGAACCGGGCAAGACGACAGGCCGCGCAAAACCGAAGCCAGAGACAAAGAAGGAGATGACCCCTCTATGAGTGAAGAAATCCCCATGCGCAGCATTGACACCACCTGTGTGCAGGGCGGCTATCAACCCAACAGTGGCGAGCCACGCACGCCGCCTATCGTGCAGAGCACGACGTTTAAGTACGCCAGTTCGGCTGAGATGGGCGCGCTTTTCGACCTGGAGGCTTCCGGCTACTTCTACACCCGCCTGCAGAATCCCACAAACGACCAGGTTGCCGCTAAGATATGCGCGCTGGAGGGCGGTGCCGCCGCCATGCTGACGTCTTCGGGGCAGGCCGCCAGCTTCTTCTCACTGTTCAACATCTGCGGGGTGGGCGATCATATCGTCGCATCGAGCGCCATCTATGGAGGCACCTACAACCTTGTCGCCGTGACCATGAAGCGCATGGGTATTGAGTGCAGTTTTGTGCATCCGGACTGCTCGCCCGAGGAGTTGGACGCGGCCTTTAAGCCCAACACCAAGGCTCTGTTCGCCGAGAGTATCGCCAATCCCGCGCTGATCGTGCTTGATTTTGACAAGTTCGCCCATGCCGCCAACACCCACGGTGTGCCGCTGATTGTGGACAACACCTTCCCCACGCCCGTGAACTGCCGGCCCTTTGAGTTTGGGGCGCACATCGTCGTACACTCCACAACCAAGTACATGGACGGGCACGCCACCTCCGTCGGTGGCGCCATCGTCGACAGCGGCGCCTTCGACTGGCAGGCTCACGCCGAGGAGTACCCCGGCCTCACCACGCCGGACGAGAGCTATCACGGCGTTGTCTACACCGAACGCTTCGGAGCGGGAGCTTACATCACCAAGGCTACCGTCCAGTTGATGCGCGATTTGGGCTCCGTCCCTTCGCCAGCCAACTCCTTTTACCTCAACGCTCACCTTGAGTCCTTGGCGCTGCGCATGGCGCGGCACTGCGACAGCGCGCAGAAGGTGGCGACCTATCTTGCCGAGGACAGCCACGTCAGTTGGGTGCGCTTCCCCGGTCTGCCCACCGATCCCTACCACGAACTTGCCCAACGCTATATGCCCAAAGGTACCTGCGGGGTAATCTCCTTTGGCGTCAAGGGCGGGCGTGAGAAGGTCGGCGCCTT
>JAITEK010000027.1 GCA_031282085.1 Coriobacteriales bacterium | reverse complement strand
GCAGGTCATGCCGCCGACCGGTATACTCAGGGTTGTGCTCATCGGTACTCCTGTTCTGGCATTTGGCAGGACTGTCGCAAAAGTCCGCCCAAACGTCATAAACCTGCTGTCAATGCGGGGAAACGCCGTGTCTACCTGCGGCTTTTCCACGTGGATTCTGGGACAAGCCCAGAATGACGGACTCCTTAATGCCTCTTGTTAACGCTTCCAGTTGGCAAAGAGGTCCTTGGCGGACTCCAGCGTGCTAACGGGAATGGTGATGGTGTTCTCGGTAACGATCTTGTTCTCGTCAAAGATGGGCACGGGGTTGCAGCCGCCGGTCTTTATTTCCACGTCATCGGTGGCAAAACGGTTGCCGCAGTTTTGGCAGACGAGCACGTTGCCCTCCTGCACATAGTAACCCCGCCCCGAGTCGAAGCAGACCTGGCAGGTGTTAAAGGCCGTACGGATGGAGCCATCGGGCGCCTTGACGGCCAACACCTCGACCGCCGTACCGCCGACGGTGGTGGGGTAGAAGCGCGCCTTGTCCGTGATGTCAGCGATGGGGATGACGATGTCCGTGCCCTCGGGCGTGGCCTCGGCTTGGCTCGCGCTCGCGCCGTCGCCTGTCGCCTGCCCGCTTGGATTGCCATCACCGCAGGCAACCAATCCCGCGAGCAAAGCGAGAAGCAGCATCGCGCAACCCAAGGCCAGCGCTCGCTGTGCCCGCCAATCCCGTCGTATCCTTTTCTGTTGCAGTACCCGTCCGTTCATGTTCAGTCCTGTTCCCTCCGCTTGGTTCCGCTATGCGTCCGTTACGGTGATCGTTCCGCGGATCATCCCCATCCAGCACGTATAGGTGTAACGTCCCGGTTCGGTTGGGGTGAACTCGATGATATTATCGCCTGGCTCAAGCGAGTGCTCAATGCCGTATTCGGGGATGAAGACGCGGTTGTTGCATCCGTTGATGGTGTCCTCGGTGGCGCTGAGGTTCCAGCGGACCGGCAGGCCAGCCTGCACCTCGATGTTGGGGTAGGTGCCCGGCTCAAGCGCATTGTTCACGAGCTGGTAACCGTCCTGAACGACCACCTGCCCTGCGGTGGAGATGGGGGCGGGGCCGACGGCGTCGAGGGGGTTGGGAAACCCGGAGAGGTTCCAACCGGTTGAGAACATGAAGAAGCCCAGCACGGCGACGAGCACCGCGCCGGCGGCGGTGGCCCGCTGGCGGAAGCGTTTGGTCAGAAGCGAGCCAAGAGCGCCCAGGCCGAACATCAAAGGCACGGTTCCCAGTGAGAACGCGAACATTGAGAGCGCCCCCACCAACGCGCTGCCCGTTGAGAGCGCGTAGAGCTGCATGGCCTGGAGCGGCCCGCAGGGCATGAGCCCGTTAAGCAGCCCAATGACCAGTGGGCTTTTGCTGCGCTCACGCCGTGCGTCCACAAATGAAGTGAGGGCCTTGGGCAGCGTGATGTTGAACTGGCGCAGCCACGGGAAGACGCCCAGCAGGATGAGGGCCATCACCACCATGAACACGCCGGCGATGAGTTGGATGACGCCCTTGAAGAAACCATCGAAGGCTATCACTGAGCCGAGCGCACCGACAAGCGCCCCGACGAGCGTATAGGAGATCACGCGCCCCAGGTTGTAGAGCAGGCTCGGGCGCAGGGTGACGGCATACGACGTTGGCCGTTGCGGCTCCTGCCGCTCTCGTTCCTGTCGCGCCGCCTTCTGTGGCCGCTCTCGCGTTTCGGTCTCTACGCGCGAGATGGTCTGCGAGAGGTTGATGCCGCCGCACATGGCGATACAGTGCAGGGAGGTAAGCAGCCCGATGACAAAGAGCATGGCATAACCCGCGCCCTCACTCACGAGGGGGAAGGAGTTGAACACGCGACTGAAGCCGAAGCACTGCGCAAGCAGAAAGATAGCCAGCGCCAGGGTGATGAGGCCGAACAGGCGCTGGGTATCGGGGTTGGGGCGCACCTCATCGGCGCGTTCATCACGCCTGGCGTTCCTTTTCCGTTTTGCGTTACCCACCTGCCATTACTCCAGTCTGATTCCTGTCTCCGTACACATGCACGCCCTCTCTGCCCGTCATTCTGGCTTTGTGCCAGAATCCACCGCTCACGTAAGCGAGCGAAGCACCAGGAGCGCGCAGCGCGATACATAATCACGCCCACATACTTGCACTATTCCATTGAATCAGATACTATGAATAGTGCAAGTAGGCACCTATACGAAAGATACTATCAAATTGATAGTAAAGGGAAGGGATGTCCCCCATGGGCTGCTGCGACCACCACGACCTCAACTGTCCCGTCGACGCGACGATACGCCTCATCGGTGGCAAATACAAGGCGCTCATCCTCTGGCACCTTGTCGATAAGACGCTGCGCTTCGGGCAGTTGCAGAAGCTCATCCCCCAGGCAACCCCCAAGATGCTCACCCAGCAACTGCGCGAGTTGGAAGCCGACAACCTCCTCGTCCGCACCGTCTATCCGGTGGTGCCGCCCAAGGTGGAGTATACGCTGACGGAGTTCGGCCTGAGCCTCAAACCCATCCTCAACGCCATGTACCAATGGGGCGCCGACTACATGGGCGACAACAACCTCACCATCAGCTGCTCCATGCAATACGACGGCTAGAGAGGCGCCCCAGCACTCTGCGTCTGTGGGCGCACCATCCTCTAGATAGCGCGGCGGCCTCGCGCGGCGCGACGGCGTGCGGCAAAGGCCGTGACGAACGCAGCGGCGCCCAGCAAAGCGATGACACCGACAAAGGCCATAGGCAAAAGCGCGGTATCTCCCGTGCCGGGCAGCGTGCTGTTCTCCGTTGCGGTCTTGTCGTCCTCGTCGTCTTGCCCCTCACCTGCGGCAAACGTGGTGAAGCCCGCACTGAGCGTACCGTTGACGAAATCCGCAGTGATGGTGTGCGAGCCCTTGCCGAGGGTGTTCAGGTAGGTGCTGGAGATGCTCACCTTGGTGCTGCCCGCCTCGACTTTGTAGTCCTTGCCCTCTGTGAGGAGCTTGCCATCGAGTTTGATGGCGCCGCTGAACAGGGAGATGTCGCGGGCGAAGGTTATCACGGCATCGGCGGACGAACCGAGGGCATAGCCCGTGCTCAAAGTGCCGCCCAGCGCATAGCTCTCGCTGTTGTAGCCCAGGGTCTCATACGCGCTGTTGAGGGCCTCAAGCGCGGCGTCCATCTCTGCCTGCGTGGCGTTCTCATCGGCAAAGGTCTCCTGCGCTTTGGCGTAGGCCTGCGTGAAGGCCTCGGCCTTGGGAGAAGTATACGAGCTACCCGATAGGGCGTCCAACGCTTCTGCCGCCTCGTGTATCCCGGCGTCGAGGTCGGATGAGTCGGGGATTCCGGCAGCGGCCGAAACCCCGATGAAACTGTAGTCGGGTGTGGCAAGCGCCAGCGTGGCGGAGGAAAGCGCAAAGTCGGCGGGTTTGCCTGCGTCGCTCCAAGCGGTGACGTCCGCGCGAAGCGAAGTGGCAAAGTCGAAGGCCTGGATGCAGAGCGACCGGTTAAGCTCGGTTGCCATCTGTCCGGCGCGAGCGGTATCGGCGTTATAGAGCCTGACCATCGCGGTATCGACCGCTGGCTGCTGGGCGATAAGCGACTTCTGATAGGCCTCGAGCACGGGGGCGATTACCGGCTCAAGAACGTCGCGATTGGCGTTGACCTGCGTGTAGATGTCGCGGAACACCCAGTACGCATTCTCGTAGTCGCGTTCTTCTTTGGGCGACTCATAACCCGCATAGTGCGCGTCGGTCTCCGTGATGAGCGAGCCATAACCGGGGATGTAAAGGGAGAACTCCGCGGGCGCCAGCGCGAGCCACTCGATGGTCGCCAGCGCCTGTGGCATGTCGGCACGCGTCTCAAAGAGATGCGCCTCGACGGTACCCTGATTGCCGATGGCATTTGAGTTGCCCGTGACAGGCGCTACGTATCTGCCGTCCGCCGCGTCGTCCTTGTTGCCGTGGAAGGCGAGGAAGCGCATGGCCTCGTAGAGGTCGTATTTACCGGTTGTGCGCGGGTCGATGTAGAAGTCGAAGAATGCGGGGTCGGCTGTGTGCGCCGCCTGCATATCCTTGGCGGCCTGGGCGCCAAGCAGGTAATAATAGCCGAGGTACATACGCCCCGAGACATTGCGCGCGCTCGTTGCTGCGTAGCTGGCGGCGACCATGATGGTGGTGTGGCCGTCAACGGCGTTAAGCGCCGCAGGGTTGTCATTGAGACCCGCGACGAAGGTCTCCGCGTCAACGGCGGTCTTGACGAGGCCTGGTGACGCGATAACGTCGGGGCTGGTGAGATCCACCTCGTTCATCATCGTCACGTTGGGGGAGAAGGCGACTTTGTCCGCCGGTGCCTTGACGGCTATGTATTGATGGCCCGAGAGGATCTGCATGAACCAGACTTCCTGGGGGTCGCTTATCATGATGCCGTTGCGCTCAGCCGAACCGGTTGTGTCGCATATCTCGGCGAGGATCTCAACGCCATGGCGCGCCGAGGTCGCCTGCATGAGCACTACGGTGGTAAGGGATCTCTCGGCGATACCGCCATTGCGGCCGCTTACCATGGGGTCGGTACCGGTGTTTCCGGTGACGGCGGCATTACCGCCGCTCAAGGTCACCGTCGCCGAGATGGCGACGTTCTTCTCGTTGATGCCCGCCTCGGCATAGGATTCCTGCGTGGAGTTCTCGTTGTACCTGCTGTCTCTCACGAGCGTGTAGCGCAGGGTCTCCTCCGGATAGGTGAACACGTAGCCGCCATCGAAGGTGACGGTCTCGCCCGGGGCATGGGTTTCTGCGGGATGTACGGTGTAGAGCTTGCCGTAGTTCTGGCTGATGTCCTCCGAGCGGCCCCAGATGACCGAGCCATTAGCGGTGGTCTCTGAGCCGAAGTAGATGGCGGTGCAGGCCAGTGCCTGCGTGATGTTGCCAAAGCTCAGGACGAAGGTGAACACAAACGCGACGATTGCGACGAACACACGTCGCGCAACGCTCAACGTGCGCAACTCTGCCATTTGCTGCCTGCTGTTAGCTATCATGTTATGTCTCCCCTGCCCTTGTCTTGCCGATACCGCAGCACAGACGGCGTCGGCCTTGCGTAGTACCCCCGAGTCACGGTAGCACTTCGCCACTGTTTAGGCAACAGGTATTTGAACAGATTTTGAGCCTGTGACCTGCTCTGTTACGAGTGTGTTTCCACGGTATTGCGGCGATATTGCGACCGTGGCTGCCGGCAATGGCGAAAGCGTGTGATTGACCGCCGGCCGTGTTGCCGTCGCCGTCGGTGCGGAGGGATTAGTGGTAGGAATGTGCGGGTCGAAGTGCTACAATCAGGGAGGCTGAAAGGGGGACCGATGGAACGCTCTGTCCGCGTCCGTATTCCTGTTTTGCGCACCCTGTTGACGGGGGCGTTGTTGCTCGTGCTGGTCTGTGCGTTTCTGGCCTTTGCCCCACAGCGGGCTGAGGCAGCGACTCCGGATGACAGCACCTATTACGCCCAGGTCAAATACTATGACAGCATCCAGATGAAGTACGTCGTGCAGCACGGCATCGATGAGTATTGGACGACTACCGGCGACATCCCCATCGGAGGCTTTATCGACGGTTCGGGTACCCGGATACTCGACCAAGCCTACTGCGTGGACGCGACGGTCGCCTTCCACAGCGCAAGCGAGACCTCAACAGCATGGCCAAGCGGCGTGACTACCGACACGACGAATCCCGGTTATGTGGTGGTTTCCCCGCTGGCGGTCTCGCCCAACGTGCGGGCGAACCTGCCGAGTCTGTACTGGCTCGCCGTCAATGGCTTCCGCGGTGAGCGGGGTGGCGCCAACAACCTCGCGGACATCCGTCAACGCTACGCCGCGCTTGAGACCCAATACGGCACCCCCATCGACGAGACCATCGCCATCATGGCCACCAAGGCCGCTGTATGGAACTTCACCGACCCGACTTTCGCGTTGCTCTCCACAAGTCTCACCAAGGATCCGGCGAACCCCACTCCCGCGGAGGCGGCGCGCTACAAGCTCATGGTCGCGCTGATGAGAAACCTCGTGAG
>JAITEK010000161.1 GCA_031282085.1 Coriobacteriales bacterium | reverse complement strand
ATCAGGTAGTGGTAGAGTTTTTGGAGGAGCTCGCGTAGGTCTATGGGCTTGCCGACGTGGTCGTTCATGCCGGCGGCGAGGCAGCGCTCGATGTCCTCCTTAAACACGTTGGCCGTCATCGCGATGATGGGCACCTCCTTGGCCCAGGGGTTATCCAGGGCGCGTATCCGGCGCGTGGCCTCAAGCCCGTCGAGCACGGGCATCTGCACATCCATGAATATCAGGTCAAAGGATCGCGGGTCGGCCTCAAACATCTCAACGGCCTCAAGCCCGTTCTCAGCGCCCTGGATCTTCATCTCGGTCGGTTCGAGCAGGGCATGGACGATCTCGCGATTGGTGTCCACATCCTCAGCGAGCATGACCCGGTAGGCGCTCAGGTTCATCCCGTCGATCTGGCCGCTCTCAACCGTCTGTTCCGCCACGTAAAGCGCCTCGTCCCCCTTCTCCACCGTAATGGTGAACGCAAAAGTCGAGCCTTTCTCCGCGGAGGACTCAACGCCGATGGAGCCGCCCATCGACTCAACGATGCGTTTGGACAGGGCAAGCCCCAGCCCCGTGCCGCCGTAGGTGCGCGAAGTGCTGCTCTCGGCCTGCGAAAACGGTTGGAAAAGGCGCTCCTGCTGCTCCGGCGTGATGCCGATTCCCGTGTCGGAAACCTTAAATCCCAGGACGCAGAAACCGCCCTCCATCTTGTCCAGGTGCACGTCAAGGGACAGCGTGCCGCCCTCCGGCGTAAACTTAACGGCATTCGAGAGCAGGTTGACCACGACCTGCGCCAGGCGGCGTTCGTCCCCAAACACCAGCTCCGGTATGCGCTCGTCCACTCGAACGGTGAACTGCTGTTGCCGCTCGTTGGCCCTGATCCTCATGAGGTCAACCACCTGCCGGATCATCTCCCGGAACCGGTAGTTCGTGGGGGCAAGCTCAAACTTGTTCGCCTCGATCTTCGACATATCTAAAACGTCGTTGATGATGCCGAGCAGGTGCGCGGAGGCGTCTTTTACCCGCTCAAACGCGTAATCCTTGCGCTCAGCCGTGGTTGCCTCCAGCCCGATGGTCGTCATGCCGATGATTGCGTTGAGGGGCGTACGTATCTCGTGGCTCATGTTGGAGAGGAACTCGCTTTTGGCTCGGTTGGCGGCCTCGGCGCCTGCCCGCGCCTTCTCAAGGTCGGTAACGTCGTGGAACAGCAGCAGCATGCCCTCGTTCTCGCCCGCCTCGTTAAGCATGGGTGAGATGTTCACCACGTATTTCCGCGCCTCATTCATGTTGCGCACGTCGGCCCACAGCTCCTCAACAGAGGTGTCGCCTGTTCGGGTCGCCTCCCCCAGCAGCTGCTCGATCTCCTGGTTTGTCTCCTCGTCGAGGAACCGGGCGAGCACCTTGCGAACGGGCTGCATATTCACCTCGTCCGCGGTGAGGCCCGTCGCCTGGAGAAAATGCTCGGTGCAGTAGACCAATCGCTCGCCGCGGTCGAGCAGCAGGATGCTGCTTTGGGAGTTTGCGAGCAGCAGCTTGAGGTAACGCTCCCGTCCTCGCTGCGATTGCGTGCGTGCTACCTGCTGGTTGGCGCGCGCCGTGGCGATGGTTTTTTCCTGGTCGACTGCCCTTTTGAGATGGGCCACCTCGCGCTCAGCCTTTTTGTTTGCTCGTTGGAGCTCCTTGACTTGGTTGAGCAGCTCCTCGACTGTCGGCGGCTGCTGCGGTTGCGCCTGCACCTGCGGAGAGAAGGGCGAGGTGGGCGACGGAGTCTGTGACGGAGTCTGCGGCTGCGGACCGTCACTCATGGTGTTCCCCATCTCCCTGTTGTGGCTTTGCCCCTCCATCGATAGCCTTCCCTAAAAAGCGCAGGCCGTGAAGGTATAGTTATGGAACTGATTGCGCCAAACGCCGTTTTCGGCCTTTACGGGGCAGAACTCTCCGCCCGAGTATCCCAGCTGATAAGGGATTACGCCCTCAAGCCGCTCTATCGTCTCTAGCATCTCGTCCTCCTGGCGCGGTGCGAGCATGACAAAACGGGTGACGCAGGGGAGCATGAGGAACCCGCTTTTATCCGTGAGTGAACAGAGTTTGTCGAGGCTGAGCCGCATGGTCTCGAGGATGCCCTGGGAGTCTATCTCGCCCAGGGACAAAAGGGCGCCTTCGGGCATAAGACCGCCGCAAAGGATGCTCCGGTCCTCCAGGAAGGCGTACATGCCCAAGGCGACCGGTTGAGACCCGTCGCGATAGTCGACGATGAGCGGGACCGTGGTCTGGTCGCCCCGGTTGAAGATGATACCGAGCTGGTCTATGTAATCCAAGGCTGGCATATCGTTTATCTCGTTGAGTATGCAGCCGTGTGACTTGGTGACCATGGCCTTGCGCTCCGAGATGTTGCGCTCGGGTATCGAAGTGACCACAAAATCAGGTTCCACATTGCCCTCTATCAGCGCAAACGCCGCGCCAGTCTTCCCAATGACGTCGTTGTGGATGGTGTAGCAGTCGCTGTAAGTCATGTCTGTGCCGCTGGCGATACTGCCCCACAGGGGGATATGGCCGCTCGCCTCGTCAAAGGCGGTGAGCAGGTCTTGCCCGGAGACATCCCGGGGGAAGGGGAGGAAGCCTATGACAAAACGCGGCGTCGCCCCGGCGCGCCCGAGAGCCTCCTGCCACGAGGTGGTGATGGTTTGCTGGTAGCCTGTGGCCGTTAAGGGGAGGGTGGAGCAGGTTGTGAAGCGGACGTCGTCGCTTGTGAGGACCGCGACCGTCAGACGATAGAGCCCCTCGGTCGCGCGCGAGGCACTTGCCATGCTCGACATGCCGATTACATCGAAGGGCAGCATGCGAGCGATGTACTCAGCGGCCCCGCTCTCGATAAAATCGATATGGCAATAGAGGATGCCCAGCGAGTTTGTTTTGAGCGTGCTGACGTCCAGCTGCTCAAGTAGCTCTTTTAGGGCGAGATCGGGCTCGTCTACTTCCTCGGTAACCGCTGTACGCAGAACAATGGCCATGGCAGACTCCCATTCTTTGTTGGTCACGTACTTTTGCCTACCAGGCTGTATCCGTTGCCGCGTTCTGGACGCCCACCGCGCACACCACGTTGTCACGGAGAAAACAGCCCCTTCCATTATGCCGTATTTGCAAGCAAGCTAGAAGAAGGAATTGCCATTCTCGGCCGGATTCCCGGCCGCAAG